>NZ_SMKP01000046.1:0-57948 GCF_004349015.1 Nonomuraea diastatica | reverse complement strand
ACCCCGCACCCCCGGTGCCCCTCCGCGGGCCCTCGCCGCCCTCGCGGCCCTCATGGCGAACGCGGAGAACGCGGAGAACGCGAACGGCCCGCGCCCCCTGAGGGATGCGGGCCGTGACGCGAAGCGGGAGAAGCGGTCAGTGGCCGTGGCCGTGACCGTGACCCTGGCCGTCGGCCGGGGCCTCCTCCTCGGGCTTGTCCACCACGAGCGCCTCGGTCGTGAGCAGCATGCCCGCGATCGAAGCCGCGTTCTGCACCGCAGACCGGGTGACCTTGACCGGGTCGATGACGCCCTGCGCGAGCAGGTCGCCGTATTCGCCGGTCGCGGCGTTGAGGCCGTGACCGGCCTCCAGCTCGGCGATCTTGTGGGTCACCACGTAACCCTCGAGACCGGCGTTCTCGGCGATCCAGCGGGCCGGCTCGACCAGCGCGCGGCGCACGATGCCGACGCCGGTGGCCTCGTCGCCGGACAGCTCGAGGTCGTCGAGGCCCTTGGCGACGTGGATCAGCGCGGTGCCTCCGCCGGAGACGATGCCCTCCTCGATCGCGGCGCGCGTCGCGGAGATCGCGTCCTCGAGGCGGTGCTTCTTCTCCTTCAGCTCGACCTCGGTGGCGGCGCCGACACGCAGCACGCACACACCGCCGGCGAGCTTGGCCAGGCGCTCCTGCAGCTTCTCGCGGTCCCAGTCGGAGTCGGACTGCTCGATGGCAATCTTGATCTCCTTGACGCGGTCCTCGATGGCCTGCGCGTCACCGGCGCCGTCGACGATGGTGGTGTTGTCCTTCGTCACCACGACGCGGCGGGCCTGGCCGAGCACCTCGAGACCGACGTGCTCCAGCTTGAGGCCGATCTCCTCGCTGACGACCTGGCCGCCGGTGAGGATGGCCATGTCCTGCAACATCGCCTTGCGGCGGTCGCCGAAGCCCGGAGCCTTGACGGCCACGGAGGTGAAGGTGCCGCGGATCTTGTTGGTCACCAGGACGGCCAGGGCCTCGCCCTCGACGTCCTCGGCGACCACGAGCAGCGGCTTCTTCGTCTGGGCGATCTTCTCCAGCAGCGGCAGGAAGTCCGCGATGGAGGCGATCTTGCCCTGGGTGAGCAGGATGTAGGCGTCCTCGAGGACGGACTCCATCCGCTCGGGGTCGGTCACCATGTAGGCCGACAGGTAGCCCTTGTCGAACTGCATGCCCTCGGTGAACTCGAGCTCCATGCCCATGGCATTGGACTCTTCGACGGTGAGCACACCGTCCTTGCCCACCTTGTCGAACGCCTCGGCGATCAGGTCGCCGATCTGCGCGTCCTGGGCGGAGATCGTCGCAACGTTGGCGATCTCCTTCTTGTCCTCGACCGGCCGGGCGGTGGCGAGCAGCATGTCGCTGATCTCCTTGGCGGCCTTGTCGATGCCGCGCTTGAGCGACAGCGGCGAGGCGCCGGCGGCCACGTTGCGCAGGCCCTCGCGGACCATGGCCTGGGCCAGCACGGTCGCGGTGGTGGTGCCGTCACCGGCGATGTCGTTGGTCTTGGTGGCAACTTCCTTGGCGAGCTGGGCGCCGAGGTTCTCGTAGCGCTCCTCCAGCTCGATCTCACGAGCGATGGTCACACCGTCGTTCGTGATCGTCGGCGCACCGAACTTCTTGTCGATGACGACGTTGCGGCCACGCGGGCCAAGGGTCACCTTCACGGCGTCCGCGAGGGCGTTCACGCCACGCTCGAGCGCGCGGCGGGCGTCCTCGTCGAACTCCAGGATCTTCGCCATAGCTGAAAGTCCTCTCCTAGCGTCGAAAGCCCCGGCCGCCCTTTGGAGCGCCCGGGGCTCGACGCACCGGCTTACTTCTCGATGATCGCGAGAACGTCGCGGGCGGAGAGCACGAGGTACTCCTCGCCGCCGTACTTGACCTCGGTGCCGCCGTACTTGCTGTAGAGGACGATGTCGCCCTCAGAGACGTCGAGCGGAATCCGCTTGTCGCCGTCCTCGTCCCAGTTGCCGGGGCCCACCGCGAGGACCTTGCCCTCCTGCGGCTTCTCCTTGGCGGTGTCTGGGATGACCAGGCCGGAAGCGGTGGTCTGCTCGGCCTCAAGCGGCTGAACCACAATGCGGTCGCCGAGCGGCTTAACGGGAACCTTGGTGGCGGTCGTCACGATCGGACCTCCCCTTCAGATTTGAATGATCTAGAAGAGGCGACCAGCTGGGCCTGCCGTCGCGGGTGTCAGACCTGCCTCGTCGCACGTTGGCACTCTCAAGTGGAGAGTGCCAACAGGAAACATATGCAAGAGGGGCTTGACAGTCAACACGAACGCGTCTGCTGAGAGCGATCAGGGTGCCGCTAACAAGGCTCTATCAGCGCCTTGGCCCATCATGCAGGGGTTTCGCAAAGATCCTCCGGCCGCGAGATCCGCGAGCGCGTGTCGCGCCGTCCTGACAGCCCGGCATGTCCTGGTACGCGACCGCCCGGTCCGCGTCCCCGCGCCGCCGTACCCGCCGCGTTTCCTCGCCGCTGCACCCGCCGCGTTTACGCGCCGCGCGTGTCGAGTGCGTCACCGGTGCCGCTAACGTCGTGTGACGTGGACCTCGACGCCTTCACCGAGCTGCTGACCCCGCGCGGGCGGCGGGCGCTCGCGGAGGCCGGCGAGCTCGCCGGCGCCGACCCGGTGGCCGCCGCCACGAGGTTGCGCAGGACGTACGACGCGGCGCTCACCTCGGCGGCCCTCACCCAGGCGGGGCTCAGGGAGCGTGCCACGGCCAAGTTCGGCGAGGACGCCCGGGTGATGTACTTCACGCCGCACGGCCTGGAGCAGGCCACCCGGACGGAGGTCGCCGGGCACCGCGCCGCCCGCCTGATCGCCGCCGGCGCCCCCGAGCCCAGGGTCGTGGACGTGTGCTGCGGCATCGGCGGCGACCTGCTGGCGCTGGCCCGCGCGGGCTGCACCGTGGAGGCCGTCGACACCGATCCGCTGACCGCCGCCGTCGCCGGGGCCAACGCCGAGGCGCTCGGGCTGGGCGACCGGGTGACGGTGCGCGTGGCCGACGCGGCCGGCGTCGAGCCGGAGCGCTACGACGTGCTCTTCGCCGACCCGGCACGGCGTACGAGCAGGGGCCGCACGTTCGACCCCATGGCCTACTCGCCGCCCTGGCCCGTGGTGCTCGACCTCGTCTCCAGGGCCCGCACGGCCTGCCTCAAGGTCGCCCCCGGCATCCCCTACACGTTCATCCCCGAAGGAGCCGAGGCCGAGTGGGTGTCCTTCAAGGGCGAGGTCAAGGAGGCGGCGCTCTGGACCGGCCACGGGGCGCGCCGGAAGGCGGACAGGCGGGCCACCCTGCTGCCCGGCGGCCACACCCTCACCGCCACCGGCGTCCAGGCGGCTGTGGGGCCGGCCGGCCGGTACGTCTACGAGCCCGACGGCGCCGCCATCCGCGCGCACCTCGTGGGCGAGGTGGCCGAACTGGTCGGCGGCCGCCTGCTCGACCCGATGATCGCGTACATCACGGGCGACGACCCCGTGGACACCCCATGGGCCACGAGATACGAGATAGACGACGTGCTCCCGTTCTCGCTGAAGAAACTACGCGCCGTACTCCGAGAGCGAAAAATCGGAAATGTCACTATCAAGAAGCGCGCCTCCGCCGTCGACATCGAACGCCTGCGCAGCGATTTGCGACTCAACGGGGACAGAGCCGCGCTCATCATCTTGACCCGAATTCTCGATAAACCATCGGTCATCATCTGCAATCAGCCATCGCCCAGCTGAGCTGGCATTTCGGGCATTCTTCGGTTTCGCGCGATCTTTCCATTCGCCGCTGACGGACCTTGATCAAAAGGCTAAGGTGGGCGGGCGGGAGTTCTCCCCCACTGCGGTTAACCGTGTTCTCGCTCTTTCATCTGCAAACCGGACCTACCCCACCGCTGCGCGGCAGACCGTCGGCGAGCGAAGGAGCTTTCGGTGGATCATTCCAACCACACCACCCTTCTTCAGGCAGGCGGCCATCTGGCCATTTCAGAGAGAATGCGAGACCTGCTGCAGCGCGCCTCCCAGGACCACGTCTACGAGCAACGCACGCAGGGCGCCATGCTCGACGAGATCCGCCAGCGGCTCGAAGGCATGGAGTGGCTCCTGCGCGAGGTGCGCGAGCGCGAGCTCGGCGGCCTGAGCGGCACCCTTGAGGCGGTCAACGGACGGCTGGACGACATCACCGCCAAACCGCCGATGTGGGCCGAGGGCCTGGCGCAGCACGTGGAGGCGGTCCGCGACCACGTCGACGCCGTCGGTGAGCGGGTGAGCAGCGTGGACGCCCACGTCGCCCCGGTGGCCGAGCTGCCCGGCCTGCAGGCCGGCGTCGGCACCGTCGGCGAGGGCGTCGACGAGGCGCTCAACCGCCTGCAGACGGTGCTCGACACCGCCGACGGCATCACCAAGGGCATGTCCGAGTTCGCCGCCAGGCTGACCACGCTCAGCTCCAGCATGGAGGCCGCCGCCGGCCGCTTCACCAGGCTCGACCGGTCGATGGCCGAGCTGGCCACCCGCACCGACCGCGTCGAGGGCGTGATCGGCGACCTGTCCGAGGGCATCGCCGACTCGGCCGAGCAGATGCGGGCTCGCCTCGACACCGCCGAGCAGCGCATGACGGCCCGCCTCGACGAGACCGACCAGCGCCTCACCACCCGGCTCGACGAGGCGGGCCAGCACCTCACGACCCGGCTCGACGAGACCGACGAGCGGATCACCGTGCGCCTGGAGGGCACCGACCGGCGCCTGACCGCCCGGCTCGACGAGACCGACCAGCGGCTGGCCAGGAGCCTCGTCGAGGCCGACGAGCGGCTCGCCATCCGGCTCAAGGAGGCCGACGACCAGCACACCGGCCGTCTCTCCGACGTCGAGCAGCGGCTCACCGCCAGGCTCGACGAGACCGACCGCCACCTGGCCGTCCAGCTCGGCGAGAGCGAGCAGCGCCTGACCGCCCGGCTCGGCGGCGTGGACGCCCGGCTCGACCGGGCCGAAAACGCGCTCTCCGGGCTCGACGCCAGGGTCGCCGACTTCGGCGGCCGGCTGGAGTCCGCCGACGAGTGCCTGGCCGACATCGACACCAGGATCGACGGCCTCGACACCCAGGTGGGCGGCGTCGACAAGCGACTCACGTCGATGGACGGCCAGCTCGGCGCGGTCGACAAGCGCCTGGGCATCCTCGACGGCCACCTGGGCCGCCACGACGACCGCTTCGACGCGCTCGACATACGCGTCGACGCCCGCTTCACCACGCTCGACGAGCGCATGGCCGCCACCGAGCAGCGCGTGGGCGAGAGCACCACCCGCACCGAGGGCCGCTTCAACCGGCTCGACGGCCAGATGGACGCCATCGACGAGCGCCTGGGTGAGGCCGAAGAGCACCTGAGCAGCCGCTTCGACGCCATCGACGGCCACCTCGGAGGGCTCGACAGCCGCTTCAACGTCCTCGACACCCATGTCAACGGCCTGGCCACCCGCGCCGAGCAGGCCAGCGAGCACCTTGAGTCCGTCGACGACCGCATCGAGTCGGTCAACCAGCGCGTCGGGCAACTGCCCGCCACCCTGGCCATCCCCGAGCGGATCGGCGAGCTGATCCGCACGCAGACCGGCGACCAGGCCGAGCGGCTGGCCACCGCCGCCACGGCACTCACCGAGCTGGTCAGGACACGTCCCGACCGTGACGAGCTGGCCGAGACGGTCACCGGCATCGTCCAGCCCGCCGCCGAAGACCTCAACAAGCGTCTCGGAGCCCTGGAGGAGACCATGCTGGCGCTGGCTGAGGCCCTGCTCCGCCCGACAAGGGCGAAAGACTGACCGATCGCGCGGGCACGCGCCGGCCTGCCCGCGCAGCTACACGTGGACCGTCGTGATCGGGAGCGAGGAGTCGGCCGGGATCTCCAGGGTCGAGGGTGTGATGCCGGCCGCTACCAGGTCGGAGCCCAGGGCGGCGACCATGGCGCCGTTGTCGGTGCACAACCCGGGCCGCGGCACCCGCAGGCGCACGCCGGCCGCCTCGCACCGCTCCTGCGCCAGCGCGCGCAACCGGGAGTTGGCCGCCACACCGCCGCCGATCAGCAGATCGTCCACCCCGTATTTTCTGCACGCCTGCAGCGCCTTGCGGGTCAGCACGTCGACCACGGCCTCCTGGAAGGAGGCGGCGACGTCGGGCACGTGCACGGCCTCCCCTGACGCCTCGCGGGCCTCGACCCAGCGCGCCACGGCCGTTTTGAGCCCGGAGAAGGAGAAGTCGAGCGTGCCGTCGTCGAGCTTGCCACGCGGGAACACGATCGCCTCGCGGGAGCCCTCGCGCGCGGCCCTGTCGATGTGCGGCCCGCCGGGGAAGGGCAGCCCCAGCACCCGCGCCACCTTGTCGAACGCCTCGCCTGCCGCGTCGTCCACGGTGGAGCCGAGCGAGATCACGTCTTCGGCGACGTCGGGCACGAGCAGCAGCGACGAGTGGCCGCCCGAGACCAGCATGGCGAGGCACGGCTTGGGCAGCGGCCCGTGCTCCAGCTGGTCGACGGCGACGTGGGCGGCAAGGTGGTTGACGCCGTAGAGGGGCACGCCGAGGCCCAGCGCGTAGGACTTGGCCGCGGCCACCCCGACCAGCAGCGCGCCGGCGAGCCCAGGGCCCGCCGTCACGGCGACGGCGTCGATGTCGGAGAACCGCAGCCCCGCCTCGGCCAGTGCGGCCTCCACGGTCGGCGTCATGGCCTCCAGATGGGCGCGCGAGGCGACCTCGGGCACCACGCCGCCGAACCTGGCGTGCTCGTCCATGCTGGAGGCGATGGTGTTGGCCAGCAGCGTGTGGCCCCTGACGATGCCGATGCCGGTCTCGTCGCAGGAGGTCTCGATCCCCAGGACCAGCGGTTCGTCAGCCATCGAGCTTCCTTCTCATCATGATCGCGTCGGTGCCGTCGTCGTAGTAGCGGCGGCGGGTGCCGATCTCCTCGAATCCGAAATGCTGGTAGACCGTCTGCGCGCGCGCGTTGTCGGCGCGTACTTCCAGGAAGATCTCCCGTGCTCCCCTTCGGCGGGCCTCGGCCAGCAGCTCGGTGAGCATCGCGCTGCCGATGCCGGTGCCCTGGTGTTTCTCCAGCACGGCGATGGTCTGGACGTCGGCCTGGTCGGCCGCGGCGGCGAGCCCGGCGTAGGCGACGATCTCGCTCTCGACCAGCGCCACCACGTAGTGGCGCGAGCGCGGCATGTCGGCCAGCTCGCCGCGCATCATGCCCTCGCTCCACGCGTCGAGCGGGAACGTGGCCTGCTCGATGGCCATGACCGCCGGCAGGTCGGCCTCGGTCATCAACCTGAGCCTCACGCCGTCACCCTCTTCGGCGCGCCCGGCGCCACCGCGTCGGGCCTGCGCAGGTAGATCGGGCGGGGCGGATCGAGCGGGGCGCCCTCGGCGAGCCGCTCAGCCGCGAGCGCGGCCAGCGCCCCCGCATCGGGGTATGGGGGCACGTCGCTCCGGTTTCCATAAATCTCGGGATATAGCGCGGCACCGGCCCCCACGACCGGCAGCCCCTCCACCGGCACCTCCGCGGGCCGGTGGACGAACGGCCCCTCGACCCGGGTGCGCATGTCGGCATAACGCCCCCAGAACACCTCTTTACGCCGCGCGTCGGTGGCCACCAGGAACGGCTCGGCCAGGCCGCTGCCGAACGCGACCGCGTCGAGCGTGCACACGCCGTAGGAGGGCACACCCAGCGTGGTGGACAGCCCCTGCGCGGTCATCAGGCCGACCCGCAGCCCGGTGTAGGGCCCGGGGCCGCTGCCCGCCACGACGGCCGTGACGTCGCGCAGCGACGCCCCCGACTCTGCCAGGACACGCTCGATGGTGGGGGCGAGCAGCTCGCCGTGGCGCCGGGCGTCGATCGTCGTCGACTCGGCGAGCACCCGCTCCCCGTCGTGGAGGGCGGCGGTGACGGCGGGTGTCGCGGTATCAAAGGCCAGGACCAGCACGACTGTTTAGCGTACCCGCCGTAAGGGTTTCTCCCGGCCGTTACCGGTACGCCCGGCGACAAGCCGGTGCAGGGCGTGTCAGGCCCAGCCCGTACGCCGCCGCAGCCAGTCGAGCGCCACCACGCCCTGCGCCCGCTGGAACGCCCTGACCGTGGGCAGGCCCGGCGGATCAGGCAGGCGGCCCTGGCGGACGAAATAGCCGGTCATGGCCGCCACCAACGTGGTCACGGCGGGATCGGGGTCGGTGCACAGCTCGTACGGCGGCGGCCCGCCCTGCATGCCGACCGACGGCAGCAGGCAGACCCGGTCGACCCAGGGCGCGCCCAGGCAGGCCCACGGCCAGTCGACGAAGTAGACACGATCGCCGGTGAGCAGGATGTTGTCGGCCCGCACGTCGGCGTGGACCAGGCTGTCTCCTGCCACGGCCGCGGCCCAGCCCGACTCCAGCTCGGCCAGCTCGTCGAGGTGGCGCAGCGCCCACGGGTCGAGGCCGGTGGCGTCCTCGTCGAGCAGCCTGCGCCAGCCGTCGAACGACGAGCCGAACGTCTCGCCCATCCGCGGCACGTCGATCGGTGAGGGAGTGAGCGCGGCCGACATCTCGTCGAGGGCGGCCAGCACCCGGTCGAGCTGGTCGCGCCGCCACGGCAGCTCGGGATGCGCGCCCTCGACGTCCTCGAAGACCAGCGTCACCCAGCCGTCCAGCTCGAAACCCGTCAGCAGGCGGGGGGCGGGCACGGACGGGGGCAGCGCGGCGGCGATGGCGAGCTCGGCCTGGTACATGCCGACGGAGTCGGCGTTCGGCTTCGGGCCGACGGCCTTGACGAACGCCCGCCTGCCGCCTTGGGTGCGCAGCCGGACCGCGGCCGCCGGCGAGAAGCCGCCGGGCTGCGTCGTCGCCTCCGCCACGGGCCCGCGAGGAAACGTTCGACCGCCGCGCGCACCGGCGTGTGCACGTCGTGCCACGGCACGCGGGCGCCTGACGCGGGCGGGATGGTGTCCGCACTCATGTCTTCATCGTCCCGGAGGACGCAAACGCATTTCAGGCCCGGGACGCGTACACGATGATGTTGTCCAGGTATTCGCCCTTGGCATAGTCGAACTTGCCGCCGCAGGTGACCAGCTTGAGCCCGTCCTCGACGTAGACGCGCTTGGCGGGGAAGTCGTCCTTGTGCACCTGCTCGATCCCGTCGACCCTGAAGGTCACGGTCTTGCCGTCGCTGCGTTCGACCTTGACGGTCTCGCCCTTGCGTAAGTTCCTGAGCTTGTAGAACACGGCGGGCGCGGTCTTGGTGTCGACGTGGCCGATGATGACCGAGGCGCCCTTCTCGCCGGGCACCGCGCTGCCGGTGAACCAGCCGGCCATCTTCGGCCTCTCGTAGGGCGGCAGCTCGATCTCGCCGTTCTTCAGCAGGTCGAGCTCCATCAGGGGGGCCTCGACGTCGATCGACGGGATGTCGATGCTCTCCGGCACGACGGCTTCTGCGGGGGTGGTGCCGGTCGTGAGGTTGTTGCCGAACGCGACCAGCAGCAGTCCCGTCACGGCACCCGCGAGCACCACCCGTCCTGGGCGGGCCATGGTCTATGCCTTACGGCGCTTGACCGCTATGCCGACGCCGGCGGCCAGCGCCAGCACGATCAGCGCGCCGGCGGGGCCGACCGGGATCGACGACTCGTCGTCGGCGTCCTTCGCGTACGTTCCGCCGCCGCCGGCCTTGGGCGCCTTGCTGGGCAGGCCGGTCGGGTCGTCGTCGGGCTCGGCCGCGACGACTCGGAGCGTGGCCCTGCCCATGTCGTTGGTGCCGTCGCACTTGACGTCGACGCGGTAGCTGCCGCGCCGGACCGTCCCCGAGACCTGCGCCTCGCCGCGCACCCACGGCGAGGCGTTGGCCGGCGTGGCGGTCGGGGTGGGGGTGACCGACGCCGCGGGGACCGGGTTGAGCGTGACGCCGTTGATGAAGGCCTTGGACGTGGCGGTGCCGGTGTGGGCGGGGCCGCCGGTCGGGACCGGGCAGTTGGCCAGGATCCACACCGTGGACGTCTCGCCCGCGGTGACGCGGTCGGGGTTGAGCTGCACCGAGATGGTCTGCCTGGCGGCGGTGGGGCTCGGGCTGCCGCTGGCGGTCGGGGCGGCGGAGGTGCCGCTGGCCGTGGGTGAGGGTGTCGCTGTTGGATCGGTCTCTGCCGAGGCTGTGCAGCCGGTCAGACCGAGAATGACGATGGCTCCCGCGTACGCGACTCGCCTGACCCTGAGCACCGGCCGCACCCCACTTTGCCGTCTTACACCCCAGCATCCACCAAAGAGATGGATGTCGCCCCTCCTGATACCCAGAATTTCTGGGCGAACCCTAGTCAACGATCATGATTTACATCATCGGCCGGGTACGTCAAGGGTGCCAGCATTGCCGGAGCTTGACCGCCGTTTTACTCTTCCAGCGGCTCAGACGGCGTGTCGGCCCATCTTCCGCCCACGCCGCGCAGGGTCACGAAGCGGGCCTCGTCGCCCGTCTCGCGGTCGATGTGGATCTCCAGCCGGTCGTCGGCCAGACCCTCGACGAGGCCCTCGCCCCATTCGACGACGGTGACCGACTCCTCCAGCGAGGCGTCCAGGTCGAGGTCGTCGACCTCCAGGTCGCCGCCCAGCCGGTAGGCGTCGACGTGGACGAGCGGCGGCCCCTGGCGCAGTGACGGGTGCACCCTGGCGATCACGAAGGTGGGCGAGGTGATCGGGCCGCGTACTTTGAGGCCTTCCGCGATGCCCTGCACGAGCGTGGTCTTGCCCGCGCCGAGCGGGCCTGACAGGACGAGCAGGTCTCCGGGGCGCAGCCGCGCGGCCAGGCGGGCGCCGTACGCGCGCGTGTCCTCCGGGGTCGCGAGCCGCACTAGAGCTCCACCCTCTTCGCCAGGTCACGCAGCGCGTCGTTGACGATGCCGGGGCGCTCCAGCTGGATCAGGTGGGAGGTGTCGGGCACCTCGGTGAGCTGCGCCTTGGGCAGCGCGGCGGCGATGGCCCTGCTGTGCTCGGGCGGGGTCAGCCAGTCGCTGTCGCCCACCAGGATCGCGGTGGGCACCGGGTCGAGGACGTGCAGCGCGGAGAGTTTGTCGTGGTTCATCAGCGCGGGGTAGAAGTCGGCGACCACCTCGGTCGGCGTCGCCCTGATCATCGACTCGGCGAAGTCGACCAGGGTCGGGCTGACGTTCCTGGAGTCGCCGAAACCCATGTAGCGGGTGATCAGGAAGGCGATGTCGCTGCCGGCGTGGCGGGTGCGGTCGACCAGCGAGCCCCGCTTGCCCAGCATCGACACCGTGGTGGGGGCCACCTTGTGCACGACCTTGGACAGCAGCGCGGGCAGGCCGAGGGTGAGCTCGGCCAGCTTGCCCGCCGAGGTCGCGACGAGCGCGGCCGCGCGGATCTTCTCGCCGAACAGCTCGGGACGGCGGTCGGCGAGCGCCATGATCGTCATGCCGCCCATGGAGTGGCCGACCAGCACGCACGGGCCGGGCACGTAGGCCTCGATCACCTCGGCCAGGTCATCGCCCAGCCGGTCGATCGTGCTGTCGTCGGAGCCCCCGCGCTGTGAGCGGCCGTGGGAGCGCTGGTCCCACAGCACGAGACGGTAGTTTTCCCGCAGATCCTTACGCTGGTAGTGCCAGGACTCCAGGCAGAGGCAGTAGCCGTGGCAGAAGACGATGGTCAGCGGCGCGTCTTCCGGTCCGTCGATCTCGATGTGCAGCGCCTTGCCGTCGGAGGTGACGAGCGTGCGCTCCCTGCCCCGCAACTCGCCGAACGGCTCGCTGGCCTCGTCGTCGGGGCGCAGCCTGATGCGGCCGACCGCATAGCGCTTGGCCAGCGCCGCCGCCGCGACACCGGCGGAAGCCGCACCGACGAGCGCGCCGGCGATCCCTACCCTGCGCCGTCTTGTCGTCGTCATCTCCCCGACCCTTCTCCTGCTCATGCCCGCCGCGAGGTGCCCCGGGGCCTGTGCTCGTAGACCCGCGGCACACGCGAACCGATCCTGGTCACGATCTCATGCGTGATCGTGCCGAGAGTATCCGCCCACTCCTGAGCGGTCGGCTCGCCCTCGTCACCCGGCCCGAACAACACGATCTCGTCGCCCGCCGACAACACGCCGTCGCCCATGTCGATCATGAACTGGTCCATGCACACCCGGCCGGCGATCGTCCTGCGCCGCCCGCCCGCCAGGACCTCGGCCTTACCCGTCGCGTGTCGCAGGATGCCGTCGGCGTATCCGAGCGGCACGAGCCCGAGCGTGGTCTCGCAGTCGGTGACGTAGAGGTGGGCGTAGGACACCCCGGAGCCCTCGGGGACCCGCTTGACCAGCCCGGCCTGGGCCACCAGCGTCATGGCCTGCCTGAGGCCGAAGTCGCCCAGCTCGGGAATGGGGCTCAGGCCGTAGATCGCGATGCCGGGCCTGACCAGGTCGTAGCGGGCCTTGGGCAGTGACACGGTGGCGGCGGAGTTGGAGATGTGCCTGATCACGTGGGAGCCGGCCGCGCCCGCCTGCTCGGCGAGTTTCAGCGCCGCCTCGAACGCCTCCAGCTGCCGCCCGATCGACGGGTGGCCGGGGATGTCGGCGCAGGCGAAATGGGACCAGAGGCCGGCGATCTCGACGGCGCCCTCGGCCTGCACCCGCAGCGCCGCGGCCAGCAGCGCCGGCCAGGCGGCGAGCGGGCAGCCGCCCCTGCTCATGCCGGTGTCGGCCTCCAGGTGCAGCTTCGCGGTGCGGCCCGTGCGCCGTGCGGCGGCGGCGATCTCCCCTAGCATCACCTCCTCGGAGGCCGACAGCTCGACGTCGGCCTGCACGGCCTCGTCGAGCGGCTCTCCCGGGGTGACGAGCCAGGACAGGATCGGCGCTGTCACGCCGCCCTCGCGCAGCGCGAGGGCCTCCCTGATGAACGCGGTGCCGAGCCGGCTCGCGCCTCCCTCCAGGACCGCCTCGGACGAGGGCACCAGACCGTGGCCGTAGGCGTCGGCCTTGACGGCGCCCATCAGCTCCGCGCCACCGGCCAGCTCTTTGAGCAGGGCCACGTTGTGCCTGATCGCGGCCAAGTCGACCCGAGCCTGCGCGGGCGTGGCCATCGGGGAGTACATCCTTCTAGTGTGGCAGGTCACGCACGTGGTCGAGCGCGATTTTCATCCCTCGCGGCCCCGGCGACGAAGACTTTCGCCACCCCCGCACGCCGCACCATCCACACGCCGCACCGCCCACGCACGCGACCCCGTCCGCACGCCGCGTCGCCGCACCTACCGCGCCGTCCGCGCACGCCGCACTGCTGCTTCACGCCGTGCCGCCGCTCACGGCGCGGATGGCCGCGGGGACGGCGGCGGCCACGTCGGCCGCCGTCAGCGGCGCACCCCCGGCGGCCAGCCGCCCGGCCAGCCCGTGCAGGTAGGCTCCGCAGGACGCCGCGTCGTAGCAGCTCAGCCCCTGGGCGAGCAGCGAGCCCGCCACACCGGACAACACGTCGCCCGTGCCCCCTGTGGCCAGCCACGGCGAGCCGGTGACGTTGACCCGTACCGGCCGCGCGTCTTCGGCCACCACCGTGGTGGAGCCCTTGAGCAGCACGGTCACGCCTAGCTCCGCCGCCGCCCTGCGGGCGTACTCCAGCCGGGCCGCCTCGATGTCGTCGCGCTCGGCCCTGATCAGCCGCGCCAGCTCGCCCGCGTGCGGGGTGATCAGTACGGGCGCGCTGCGGCGCAGCAGTCCGCGGTCCCTGGCCACCAACGTCAGCCCGTCGGCGTCGATCAGCACGGGCACGGTGGAGGCGAGCACCCTGGCCGCCAGCTCGTGCGCCCAGTCATCGGTGCCGAGCCCCGGCCCGAGCACCCACGCCTGCACCCGCCCGACGCCGTCGATCGAGGGCCGGTCCAGCTCGGTGACGACCGCCTCGGGCCAGTGCCGGCGCACCTGCGCGACGGGCGCGCGCGGCCCCGCGTAGCGCACCATGCCCGCCCCGGCACGCAGCGCGCCGCCCACGGCGAGCACGGCGGCGCCGGTGTAGAGGTCGCTGCCCGCCGCGACCCCCAGGACTCCCCTGCGGTATTTGTCCGACTCGTTGGCCGGCCGCGGCAGCAGGAGGTCGACGTCGCCGCCGGTCAGCGCGGCCACGTCGGGATCGGGCAGATGGTCGCCGAGCCCGATGTCCACCAGCTCGACCGCACCGGCGCAGGCCGCGCCGGGATCGACGAGCAACCCGGTCTTGTACGCCCCCATCGTCACGGTCACCTTGGCCTGCACGGCCGCGCCCGGCACCCGTCCGCTGCTCGCGTCGGCCCCGCTCGGCACGTCGACGGCGACGATCGCGCCGCGGGCGGCGTTGGCCTGCGCGGCGAGCTCCGCGTACGGCTCCCGCAGCGCCCCCGCCGCCCCGATGCCGACGAGCCCGTCGATGATCAGGTCGGCGCCGTCGATCGCCGCCCGGTCGACGACCCGGCCGCCCGCCCGCGTGAACGCGAGCAGGCCCGCCTCGTGGGTCTTGGACCCGGCCAGGACCGCGCCCACCCAGGCGCCGCGCCGGGCCAGCCGCTCGCCCGCGTAGAGGGCGTCGCCGCCGTTGTCACCGCTGCCGACGAGGAGCACGACACGCTTGCCGTACACGCGGCCGAGGAGGTCGGCGCAGACGGCGGCGAGCCCCGATGCGGCCCGCTGCATCAGCGTGCCCTCCGGCAGGAGGGCCATGAGCGCGTGCTCGGCGCCACGGATCTGGTCGGCGGTGTAGGCGGTGCGCATGATCCGAAGCTATCCCTCCGCGATCACGTAGGCCACGGCGACGCCCGCGTCATGGCTGAGTGAGAGGTGCCAGCGTTTGATCCCGAGCGCGTACGCCACCTCCGCGGCCCGCCCGGTGATCACCAGCTCGGGCTTGCCGAGATCGTCGCAGCGCACCTCGGCCTCCTGGTGCCCCAGCCCTTTCGGAGCGCCGAGCGCCTTGGCCACGGCCTCCTTGGCGGCGAACCTGGCGGCCAGCGAGTGCACCGGCAGCGGCCGCTCGGCCTCGGTGAACAACCGCTCGCGCAGGCGCGGCGTGCGGCGCAGCGTCGCCTCGAAGCGGGAGATGTCAACGATGTCCACCCCGATGCCCAGGATCATCGCACCAAGCCTAGAACAGCCCCTTCTCCCAGGGCCCCCAGATGGCGATCGACATGCCGTGTTCGGCCTGGATGTTGGCGTAGAGCGTGTGACCGCCCGGCCCGAACGTGGAGCCGGCGAACTCGGCTCCCGCGTCGCCGGGGATCGGCTCCAGGCGGCAGAAGTCGAAGATCTCCCCCGCCCTGCTGAGCCCGCGCAGGTAGTTGGCGCCGTCGCCGTCCTCGCACAATACCAGCGTGCCGCGGCGGCTGACCGTCACGTTGTCGGGCAGGTCGAGCACCTCCGAGCGCGGCGACTCGTAGACGAGCTTGAGCCGGCCGCTCCAGGTCTCGTACGCCCACACCTGTCCCCGTCCCTTGCCGAACCCGTCGGGCGGCGTGTCGCCGGACGCGGTGGCCCCGCCCTGCGTCGAGACGAAGTAGACCGTTCCCTGGTGGTTGATTGCGCCCTCCAGCCGGGAGAAGATCGCCGCGCCGGCCGCCCTGCCCTGCCGGCCCACGGCCTGGACGGCCTCGTCGTTGGACGGCGTGCCCGTGAAGCGGGGGTCGGGGTCGTCGATGTCCACCCACGCGGTGGCGTAGGAGGTGCCCGGCTCCTGGCCCTCGGACAGGTCCTTGCGCTTGGCGCCCTTGACGGCGAGCATCTGCAGCCTGCCGCCGTCGAGCAGCCGCCCGGCCACGGCGGGGTGCTTGGGCGGGAGGTACCGGTAGAAGCCGGACGGGAAGCCGAAGTTGTCCTCGGTGAGGTAGATCGCGCCCGTGGACGGGTCGAAGGCGGCCGACTCGTGCGGGAAACGTCCCGCGGACCTGATCGGCCGGGCGGCGGCGGGGCGGTCGAGCGGCACCTCGAAGATGTAGCCGTGCCGGCGGGTGAGCTTGGAGTTGTCGCCGCCGGAGAAGTCGTTGCCCACGTCGGGGCCGTTGACCGTCTCCTCGCACGTCACCCAGGCCCCCCACGACATGGGGCCGCCCGAGCAGTTCATCATGGTGCCGCTGAGCGAGGGGCCGCTCTTGATCACCTCTCCGTAGCGGGTGACCTGCAGCGTCGAGGTGCCTCCCCCGGCCATGGGGTCGTACGCCCTGCCCTTGTCGCCGAACGCGCCGACAGGCCCGTTGACCTCATGGTTGCGGACCAGGACGGCGCTGCCCTTCGCGCCGGCGAAGGCCGCCATGCCGTCGTGCCTGCCGGGCACGGCCGAGCCGTCGCCGAACCGGTCGCCCGCGGGACTGAACGAGCGGTACTTGAACCCGTCGGGCAGGTGCAGGCGCACCTCGCCGTCACGGAGATCGCGCACGGGACGCAACGGCCCGTACGCGCGGACCGGCTTCGCGCCCCCCTGAGCGCCCGCGCAGGCCACCCCGGCGAAGGGGCCCGCGACGCCGGCTGCGGCGACCACGCTGGTGATGAAACGACGACGGTCCACGGAAGCCTCCCGCCCGTAACAGTAGCTCCCGACAAACCTTCGCATACCGGAAGCGGGGGCGATTCCCCGAGCAGGTGCAGGGGTAGTCCCGGATCGCCATCCACAGCCTGTGCACAGCCGGCCCGCGCCCCGCCAAGATCCGCTCTTTCCTCCATCGCTACGCTGCCTAGGTGAACAACGGCTACGTGGAACTGAGCAGGGAGCAGTGGAGCGAGCTCCGCAAGAACACGCCCTTGACTCTCACCGCAGACGAGCTGGAAGAGCTGCGCGGCGTCGACGACCCCATCGACCTCACCGAAGTCACCGACATCTACCTCCCCCTGACCCGGCTGCTGAATCTGCACTTCACCGGGTCCAAACAACGCAGCAGCGTGCTGAGCGCCTTCCTCGGGCGCGACGAGCAGCGGGTGCCGTACATCCTGGGCATCGCGGGCAGCGTCGCGGTCGGCAAGTCGACGACGGCGCGCCTGCTGCACACCCTCCTCGCCCGCTGGCCCGAGCACATGCACGTGGAGCTGGTCACCACCGACAGCTTCCTCTACCCGAACGCGGTGCTGGAGTCGAAGGGCATCATGCATCGCAAGGGCTTCCCCGAGAGCTATGACCGGCGGGCGCTGGTCAGGTTCGTGGCCGAGGTCAAGGCCGGGGCGGCGGAGACGCGGGCGCCGGTCTACAGCCACCTCGAGTACGACATTGTCCCCGGCGAACACCAGACCGTGAAAAGCCCGGACATCCTGATCATCGAGGGCCTCAACGTCCTCCAGCCCGCCCCGCCCACTTCCCTCGCCGTCAACGACTACTTCGACTTCTCCATCTACGTCGACGCCAAGGTCGAGGACATCCGCACCTGGTACGTCGAACGGTTCCACAAACTTCGCCGGACCGCCTTCGAGGACCCGAAGTCGTACTTCCGGCACATCGCGGAGCTGTCGTACGACGAGGCCACGGAGTTCGCGGTCAACGTCTGGCGCGACATCAACGAACGTAACCTCGTCGAGAACATCGCCCCCACCAGAGGCCGCGCCGACCTCGTGCTCAAGAAGGGCGCCGATCACTCGGTGCAGCGCGTACGCCTCCGCCAGACCTGAACGCCTCCTCGTACAGGTAACGCGCGAACCTGCCCCCGCACTCCTGGTCGTCGATGCCGGCGAACCAGCACTCCTCACCGTGGTCGTGGCAGTTGAAGCGGCACATGCGAGAAACCCTCGCGTACATCCGTCAAAACCACGTCAACGTCCGATCGACGACAATGGCCCGATGCTCCACCTGCGGCTGATCAGCCCGCCCTCACGCGCCGACGAGGTGACGGCGGTGTTGGAGGACTGCCCTGGCGTCACCAACATCGTCGTCCTCTCCGGGGCGGCCCGCCTGCCGAGCGGTATCTCGGTCACCACGGTGCCCGCCGCCGGCTACCTGGCCGTCGCGCTCGCGCTCGGCCAGTGGGCGCAGGTCGCGGGCTCGGTGTCGCAGCTGTCGATGAACGTGGCCGGCATGATCGTGGCGGGCCCACGACCCTGATGGTCCAGCGAAAATTCTGGCCTCAGGTAGGACGCTCTTCATCCGTGTGAACGAGGCCACGGCGCTGATCGGCCCGGTAGTGTCCGGCACATGCACATCCTCGCCACCGAGGGGCTGACCAAGCGCTTTCCCACCGTCACGGCGGTCGATCAGCTCTCCGTCACCGTGGGGCCCGGTGTCACCGGCCTGGTCGGGGCGAACGGCGCGGGCAAGTCGACACTGATCAAGATCCTGCTCGGTCTGCTGCCGCCGTCCGGCGGCACCGCGCGGGTGCTCGATCTGGACGTGACCGCGCAGGGCTCGGAGATCCGCAGGCTCGTCGGCTACATGCCCGAGCACGAGTGTCTTCCGCCCGACGTCTCCGCCACCGAGTTAGTCGTCCACCTCGCCCAGATGTCCGGGCTGCCGCGCACGGCGGCCCGCGAGCGCGCCGCCGACGTCCTGCGCCACGTCGGCCTGGCGGAAGAGCGCTACCGCCCTGTCGGCGGCTACTCGACCGGCATGAAGCAGCGCGTCAAGCTGGCCCAGGCCCTGGTCCACGACCCGAAACTGATCTTCCTCGACGAGCCCACCAACGGGCTCGACCCGCGCGGCCGCGACGAGATGCTGACGCTGATCCGGCGCATCGGCACCGAGTTCGGCATCAGCGTGCTCGTCACCTCCCACCTGCTGGGCGAGCTGGAGCGCATCTGCGACCACGTGATCGTCATCGACGCGGGGCGGCTGCTGCGCTCCTCGACGATCGGCGAGTTCACCCAGGCGACGCAGACCGTCACGGTCGAGGTCGACGAGGGTCTTGACGCGCTGGCCGCCCGCCTGACCGGCGACGGGCAGACCGTCTCACCACAGGGCCGCATGCTGGTGGTCAAGGTGCTCGGTCCCGAGACGTACGACGCCATCCGCGACGCCGCCGTCGACCTGGATCTCTGCCTCATCCGCCTGGAACAGGGACGTCACCGCATCGAGGACGTCTTCCGGGAGGAGAACGCAAGTGTCTGAAATTTACGACATCGGCTATCGGCACTACGACGGCCCCCGGCTCGGCCGCGGCTACGCCACCAGGGCCCTGGCCCTGCACAGCCTGCGCGGCATCTTCGGCCTCGGCCGCCCGGCCCGCAGCAAGATCATGCCGTTCTCCCTGGCCGCCATCATGCTGGTGCCCGCGATCGTCAACATCGCGTTGATGGCCCTGCTCAGGAGAAGCGAGATCCCCTACAGCGGCTACGCGGTCATCATGCAGGCCGTGGTGGCGATCTTCCTGGCCTCGCAGGCCCCCACCGTCGTCGCCCCCGACCTGCGCCACCGCGTGCTGCCGCTCTACCTGTCGCGTCCCGTGGCGATCAACGAGTACGTCGGCGCCAAGGTGGCCGCGATGACCACGTCGGTGTTCCTGCTGATCGCCGTGCCGCTCACGCTGATGTACGTGGGCGAACTGGTGGTCGACCTCCCGGGCCCGCCGGCCACCGGCGAGTACGCCGGCTCCATGACGATGGCGCTCGTGCTGGCGCTGCTCCTGTCGGCTTTCGGCCTGGCACTGGCCTCGTTCACACCCCGGCGCGGGCTCGGCGTGGCCTCGGTGATCACCGTCTACCTCCTGTCGTTCGCGGCGGTCCCGGTGGTCTACGGCACGCTTGCCTCGACCGGCAACGAGTCGCAGGCCTCGTGGGCGTGGCTGATGAACCCGTTCTGGCTGGTCGACTCCGTGCAGTCCTGGGTGTTCGGCACGCCGCCCCACTCCATCGAGGGCGAATACCCGAGCGGTCCCGCCTCGGCGGCGATCCTCGTCGTGTTGATCTGCGCCGGGCTGGCCGCCCTCGCGCTGCGCTACAGGAAGGCGGCCGCGCGATGAAGATCGAGCTCTCGCAGGTCTCCCGCTGGTACGGCAACGTGGTGGCGGTCAACGACGTGACGATGACGATCGGCCCCGGCGTCACCGGCCTGCTCGGGCCCAACGGCGCGGGCAAGTCGACGCTCCTGCACATGATGGCCGGTTTCCTGGCCCCGTCGGGCGGCTCGGTCACGCTGGACGGGACCAAGGTCTGGAAGAATCACCGCATTTACCGAAATATCGGCCTAGTCCCGGAACGCGAGGGTGTGTATGGCTTCCTGACCGGCTGGCAGTTCGTGCTCTCCGCCGCCAGGCTCCACGGCCTGGCCGACCCCCCAGGAGCCGCCCGCAAGGCCCTGGCCACGGTCGAGATGGAGGAGCCGAAGGACCGCCGCGTCGAGACGTACTCCAAGGGCATGCGCCAGCGCGTCAAGGTCGCCGCGGCGCTCGTCCACGACCCGCCGCTGCTGCTGCTCGACGAGCCGTTCAACGGCATGGACCCCCGCCAGCGCCTCCAGCTGATGGACCTCATCCGCTCCATGGGCGCCGGGGGCAAGACGATCCTGTTCAGCTCCCACATCCTGGAGGAGGTCGAACGGGTCGCCCAGCACATCGAGGTCCTGGTGGCGGGCCGCCACGCGGCGTCGGGCAACTTCCGCGAGATCCGCCGCCTGATGACCGACCGGCCACACCTGTTCATGATCCGTTCGAGCGACGACAGGAAGCTCGCCGCTGCGCTCATCCGCGACTCCTCGGCCGGCGGCATCACCCTCCGCCCCGACGGCCTGGAGGTCCAGGCCACCGAGTTTCGCCGTTTCGCCCGGCTCCTCCCCCGGGTCGCCAAGGAGGAAGGCGTGCACCTGCACCAGGTCTCCCCCGCGGACGAGGACCTGGAAAGCGTCTTCTCCTACCTCATCACCAGGAGCACCTGATGCACCGGCGACCGAGCAGCGGAAGTACGGGGACCAGAGCAACGCAGCAAGACGCCGGCACAAGGGCGACCGAGCCGCCGAACGGAGTGAGGCAATGAACAGGCGAGGGAGCGCCGTTGCCTGGAGGAGCGGCGGGAGCGCAGCGACCACAGCGGGGGAAGGCGACGGCACAAGGGCGACCGAGCCGCCGAACGGAGTGAGGCAATGAACACCGTAGTGGCCGGCATCACCTACCGCGCCCTGCTGGGCCGCCGGCGCATCATCCTGCTGCTGGTGCTGCCGCTGGGTCTCATCGCCCTGGCGGTGCTGCTGCGCTTGTTCGGCGAGACCGGCCAGCGCTCGGCCATGCTGCTGATGGACAACTTCGCGATCAACACGATGCTGCCCCTCCTGGGCCTGATCGCGGGCACGGGCGTCATCGCCCCGGAGATCGACGACGGCACGATCATCCACCTGCTGTCCAAACCGATCTCCCGCCCCGTCATCATCCGGACGAAGTTCCTGGTGGCGGCGTCGCTGCTGGCCGTGTTCGGGGCGGTCCCGACGTACGTGTCGGCCTGGCTCCTGGTCAGCAACGAGGACGGCATCGCCTCGGGGTTCGCCCTGGGCGCGCTGCTGGCCGGCATCGCCTACGCCGCCGTCTTCCTCCTGCTGGGCGTGCTGACGCGGCACGCGGTGGCGATCGGCATCATCTACGCCCTGGTGTGGGAGACCCTGGTGGGCGGGTTCATGCCGGGCGCACGCAAGTTCTCGATCCAGCAGTGGGCCAAGTCGATCGCCGACCAGATCTCCGACTCGGCGTTCCTCAAGGCCGACGTGACACTCGGCTTCGCCGTGCCGGCACTCATCATCGTCACGGTCGCGGCCGTCTTCTGGGCGGGCCGCAGGCTGCGGAGCTTCTCGCTCACGGGCGACGAGTAGTCACCTGTGACGTTGAGCCAGGTCTGCGCGTCTGACCGAACTTCGGCTGACCAGGTTCAAGACCTTCCGCGATGCCACGCTCCCGCTGGGGAGCATGACGATCCTGATCGGGCGCAACGGCAGCGGCATATCCAACGCTCTCGATGCACTCGAAGTCCTGTCGCGGCTGGCGGAGGGCGGTGACCTGGTTGACCCGCTCGACAGCAGGCGCGTGGAGGCTGGCATCTGGACCTTGGACGAGCAGCTCAGATCCCCCTCATAAGCGTCGGGTACGACACCGCGTGCCGTACCCGACGTAAGAGAACCCTTCAGACGCAGGACGTGCGCACCACGTCGGCGAGGCGGCCGGCCACCAGGCTGGCGTGCTCCTCCGACGCGGCCTCGACCATGACCCGGATCATCGGCTCGGTGCCGCTCGGCCTGATCAGCACCCGCCCTGTCTCCCCCAGCTCGGCCTCCGCCTGCTGGACGGCGGCGACGAGTTCGGGGACGGAGGCCTTGCCCTTGTCGACGTCCTTGACGTTGATCAGGATCTGCGGCAGCGGCGTCATCACCGAGGCCAGCTCTTTCAGCGGCACTCCCGTCTTGGCCACCACGCCCAGCAGGTGGAGCGAGGTGAGCAGGCCGTCGCCGGTGGTGGCGTGGTCGAGCATGATGACGTGCCCCGACTGCTCGCCGCCGAGGTTGTAACCGTTGTGCTTCATGCGCTCCAGCACATAGCGGTCACCCACCGCCGTCTCGACCACCGTGATGCCCGCGTCGCGCATCGCCAGCTTGAAGCCGAGGTTGGACATCACGGTCGCGACCACGGTGTCCTTCGCCAGCAGGCCCTCGCCGTGCATGGCGGCGGCGAGGACGGCCATGATGCGGTCGCCGTCGATGATCGAGCCGGTGTGGTCGACGGCCAGGCAGCGGTCGGCGTCGCCGTCGTAGGCCACGCCCAGGTCGGCGCCGCGCGAGACGACCACCTGCTGGAGCTTGTCCAGGTGGGTCGAGCCGTGGCCGGAGTTGATGTTGAGCCCGTCGGGCCTGGAGCCAATGGCCTCGACCCTGGCCCCCGCGCGTACGAGCGCCTCGGGCGCCACCATGTGGGCGGCGCCGTGCGCGCAGTCGACCACGATGTTGAGGCCGTCGAGTGAGGCGCTCATCGTGGTCAGCACGTGGGAGATGTAGCGGTCGGCCTCGCCGTACGCGTCGCGCACGCGGCCCACGGCCGAGCCGACGGGAAAGCTCCACTCCTCGCCCAGCCGCCGCTCGATCTCGTCCTCGACCGCGTCGGACAGCTTGAAGCCGCCGCGGGCCAGGAACTTGATGCCGTTGTCGGGCGCCGGGTTGTGCGAGGCCGACAGCATGACGCCGAGGTCGGCGCCGAGCGCGGCCGTGAGGTGGGCGACGGCCGGGGTGGGCAGCACGCCGAGGCGCAGCACGTCCACTCCAGACGCCGCGAGGCCGGCGACCACCGCGGCCTCGAGGAATTCCCCCGAGGCGCGTGGGTCCCGGCCTACGACCGCTACCGGCCTGCTCTTACGGCTGGGCCCGATAGCGGTGAACGCGCCCGCATCGCCGAGGACATGAGCCGCCGCGACCGAAAGGTCCATGGCGAGCTCCGCCGTGAGGTCACGACCTGCGACCCCGCGTACCCCGTCGGTGCCGAAAAGGCGCGCCAACTTAGCGCTTGCTGTACTGCGGAGCCTTGCGGGCCTTCTTGAGGCCGTACTTCTTCCGCTCCGTGGCGCGGGCGTCACGGGTGAGGAAGCCGGCCTTCTTCAGCGGCGGGCGGTTGACCTCGACGTCCAGCACCGACAGGGCGCGGGACAGGCCCATGCGCAGCGCGCCGGCCTGACCGGTGACGCCGCCGCCGTCGATGCGCGCGATGACGTCGAACGCCTCCTCGGCGCCGAGCACCACGAAGGGCTCGTTGACGATCTGCTGGTGGACCTTGTTCGGGAAGTAGACGTCCAGCGAACGACCGTTGATCGTCCACTTGCCGGTGCCGGGGACGATGCGCACGCGGGCGATCGCCTCCTTGCGGCGGCCGGTGCCGTACGAGTTGCCCGTGGTGACGGGCTTGCGCACGGGAGCGTCAGCGCTGGCGGTTGATTCTGTGGTGTATTCGGACGGGAACTCCTCGCTGGAGAAGTCCTCCACCTCGGCCGTCTCGACGGCCGTCTCGACACCGGTGGGCTCAGCCACGGTTCTCCTCTTACTTTCGAAACTCGGCGCTACCCCTTGCGGGGGCATGCGACGGGGTCTCCCCCGCGGGTCTACTTACTGGGCGATCTGGCTGATCTCGAACGGCACCGGCTGCTGGGCCTGGTGCGGGTGCTCGGAGCCCGCGTAGACCTTCAGCTTCTTCGCCATCTTCCGGCCCAGGGAGTTTTTCGGCAGCATGCCCTTGACGGCCTTCTCGACGGCCTTCTCCGGCCGCTTCTCCATGAGCTCGCCATAGCTGACGGAACGCAGACCGCCCGGGTAACCCGAGTGACGGTACGCCTTCTTCTGCTCGAGCTTGTTGCCGCTCAGCGCGATCTTGTCCGCGTTGATGACGATGACGAAGTCACCGGTGTCGACGTGGTTGGCGAAGATCGGCTTGTGCTTGCCGCGGAGCAGGGTCGCGACGTGGCTGGCCAGCCGGCCCAGCACGACATCGGTCGCGTCGATGACGTACCACTGACGCTGGACGTCGGCGGGCTTCGGTGAGTACGTGCGCACGGTCGTAGCCTTCTTTATGCTCGCGTCTTCGGCGCTGTCGGATGCGACAGCAACATTGGTCGGTCGGTGCGGGCACACGACGGCCCGGACCTTCCGTCTCCACAACACGGGAGATGACGCCGGACGCGCCGCGCATTGGTCACGCTGGACCTATGCACACAACGAACGATTAGGCTACCGGCCCGGAGGCGTGCTGGTCAAAAGACCGGTAACCTCGCACGAGTCTACCCGACCGCAGAACGGTTCGATTTCGTTTCCCTGGGACCCCTTCTTTCCCAGGACCAGACATCCCTATCGTTGATGGCGGTATGTGGCAGAACTCTCACACCCGGCCAACCCAGCGGGGCGCTCGGCGCCGGAATCACCTGGGTGTGCTGACCTGCCTGATGGCGGTTCTGTTCACGGGCGTGCTGATCGGCCGGCTGACCGACGACGCCGAGCCCGCCCGCCACGTCTACCTCGAAGAGACCGTCCCGCCCGCGGCCGCCACCGCCCACGCAGCGCCCAAGGCTTCGAAGAAGGCCCAGCCGCAGGCCCAGCGGATCCCCAGGGAGATCACGACCAGACCCACGCCGCGTGGCAGGACGACCCCCAAGGTCACCAAGAAGCCCGACGGGCAGATCCCCGGGTACAACAGCGACGGCGACGGCTCCGCGGAGCTCCGCAGCGACGGCGAGGGCGTGCGCGTCATGGCGGGCATGGCGGCCAGGGTCGTCTCGCTCACCAACGCCGCCAGGGCCCGGCACGGTTGCGGGCCGCTCAGGGTCGACCGCGGGCTCACCCGCTCCGCCCGTACGCACTCGCTGGAGATGGCCCGCACCGGGCGGCTCGTGCACAACTCCCCCGACGGCGGTTCCCCGTGGGACCGCATGGAGCGCGCGGGATACCACTGGGGCGCCGCCGAGAACATCGGCGCCGGCTACACCACGCCTGACGAGGCCGTACGCGGCTGGCTCGACAGCCGCGACCACCGCAGGAACATCCTCGACTGCCGGCTGAAGGCCATCGGCGTCGGCGTCGCGCACGGCCCCAACGGCCCGTGGTGGACTCAGGACTTCGGAACCCGATGACGAACATCACGGTAATGTCGCCCCATGGTTTCCAACGGCAACGGGGAACGCGAGAGCGGCGCGGGCGGCGCCCCCTACGGGATGGAGAGCACGCCCGAGGAGCCGGGCAGTGCCTTCCGCCGCCCGCGTCGTAAGGAACGCGCCGCCGGCGAGCCCCAGGAGCAGGCGCCGAAGAACCCGCAGAGCAAGGTCGGGTGGAGCCCGTACGACGAGGGCTCGCGCTCGCGTGCCCCGCTGTGGTTCGCGATCAGTGGCGTGGCCGTGCTCGCCCTGCTCGGCGGCGGCCTGGTGCTCATGTGGAACGCCGACGACCCGGTCACCGCCGCAACCACCAAGCCCCGCATGACCACCGCGCCCCTGCCGTCCGCGCCTCCCGGCAAGTACGGCTTCGCCGCCAGCCGCTCCACGGACCCCGACCCGATCTCGGTGAAGGAGATCTTCGGCAGCAAGAAGAAGATCACCGTGTCGAAGCGTTCGTACGAGCGGACGATCACCAAGAAGGACAAGAAGTGCTCCGACGGCGCGCTGGGCGACGATCTCAAGAAGGCGCTCAAGTCCGGCAAGTGCACCCAGCTCGTCCGCGCCAGCTTCCGCGACAAGGCGGGCAAGGTGATCGGCACGATCGGCGTGGCCAACCTCACCAGCACCAAGGCCGCGAGCAAGGTGGCCAAGGCAGGCGACGCGGAAAACTACGTCAAACCGCTGGCGGGTAAGGACAGTGTCACCAAGTTCATCGGCTCCGGCAGCGGCGGCACCAGGATCCTGACGCACGGCCACTACGCGATCATGGTGTGGTTCCAGAACAAGGACGGCACAAAACCTGACGATAAGGGCAGCAAGCAGCTCTTCGCCGCCGTGAACGACATCACCAAGGCCACGGTGTTCGAGGCGCTGGACAACCGGTCGGTCACCGGAAGCCCGCGAATCTGAAACCCGGCTTCGCGCGCGTAATACCCCAAACAGGATGCCGAGTCCTTTCGGGAACGCTCATAACGACGTAACGATCTCGTCTCTCTCGCTAGGCTCGCCCTATGCGTGGCCAGGAACCCGGGTCTGAGCACGATCGCAGGGAAGCCGACAACTCGGCCGCACCAGCGACGCCACCGCCGAGCTTCGGCCAGACCGACGGGCGAGACGTTCCACCGGCGTTCACACCATCCGGGACATCATCCGGCACCCCATCCGACCCCACTACCGGCACCCCATCCGACCCCACTACCGGCATCCCGTCCGGCGGCGCCCCTTTCGGCACCCCATCGACCGGAGCCCCTTCCGGCGAAGGGGCGGCGGCCAGGGCGCGCCCCGCCATTCCCGTTCTCCAGGGCCCGCCACCCGACCTGCCGGAGCCCGAAGACCGACCGGGTGCGCAGCCCTGGGAGGCGCAGGGCGACGACGCCGCGCCCTACGACTGGTTCGCCGACCACACCGGCGTCGACCCCGCCGGTCAGGGATGGGCCGACCATCCGCACGCCCACCAGGCGTTCCCCGGCCGCCCTTCGGCCGCGCGGGAGCTCCTCAGCGGCCCGCGGACCGGTCGCGAGCAGACCGATCCCGCACGCCCCGGTCACACCACGGCCCGCCGGCCCCCGGTCGAACACCTGCAGTCCACGCACGAACAGGACGTACGGGGACGTGATCCACGTGCGCAGGACGCGTGGGCAGGGGGTCCGCGGGCGCAGGACCCTCCGGCGTGGGACGCGCCGGCGACGGAGGAGACCGGCCGCTGGCCCGCCAGGCCGGTGGTGCCCAGCGTGCCGCCATGGGAGCCGCCACCCGCGTTCACCGCCGCCGCGGCCGGCATGCCCGTGTGGCCCACGCCCACCGGCGACCCGCACGCCATGCCGCCGTGGCCGGCCGCCACCGGCGAGCTCGTAGCCGACCCCGACCCTGATCCCGACGAGCCCGACTCCCCGGCCGCCTCCTTCGACCCGAACGCCACTGACCCGGAGGGCTTCACCCGCCCGGCCGGCTTCCCGTCGAGCACCACACAGCAGGACAACCCGTCGGCGCCCTTCCCGGGAAGCACCCAGCCCGCGCCTCCGACACCCGCAGGCGCCTCGCCCGGAGGCGACCCCTCCGCAAGCACCCCGCCTGGAAACGCCCGCTCAGACGCGGCCCGCCCGGGGACCGATCAGGCAGAAGTCCCCCAACCCAGCACCGACCAATCAGAAGCCACCACACCCCATCCCCTCCACCGCGGAGCCATCGAAGCCGGAGCCACCAGAGCAGCCGCCGAGCCGAGGTCCGCCCTGTCCGGCATCGCCCAGCCCGGAGCCACCACACCCGGGCCCGGGCAGGCTGACGTCGCAGAGCCGCCCGGCGACGCGACCGGCGAGCCGCCCCTTTCGGCCCCCGTCGCCGCCGACCGCGACGACACCAGGCCCTTCGCCCACAACGAGATCGCCCGCCCAGTCGGTCAGGAAGTCACGAAGTCCAAGAAGCCGGCCCACTACTTCGACCCGAAGGCCGCCAGGCGTGACGCGGCGCGTCAGGGGAAGGCGTCCGAGCCCGGCGACCCGTCGGCGCGCGCGGCCGAGCCGGGCGACGTCCCCGTCTGGCCACCCCTCCCCTCAGAAGAGGACAAACTTCCCGAGCTCCCCTTCCCCCGGGACACCTGGGGCCAGAAGCAGCCGGTCTCGCTCGACTCGCCCACACCACCGGCGGGCAGCCCCGCCTTCCCCTCTGGAGCGTTCAAACAACCCCCGTTCCAGGCCCCGCCCCCGCCTCCCGTGTCACCGGGCAAGAGCAGGCGCGCCCTGCTCGTCACGCTCGGTGCGCTGGCCCTGGCGGGTGTGGCCACCGGCGGGTTCTTCGCCTGGCAGGCCGTGAGCGACCCCGCGCCGACGACCGCCGCCGCCCGGCCGAGCGCGTCCGTCCAGCCGAGTTCGGAGCCGGCCGTCTCCCCGCCCGCCGAGGGCACGTCCGCGCTCAACTCCGAGCGGACCGACCCGCAGAAGTTGTCGTTGTCGGAGGCGTTCCCCGAGAAGAAGGTGAGCGCGGCCGGCACGACGTTCACGCGGGTCAAGGCCGGCATCGAGACGGCCTGCGACAAGGCGGCCATGGGTGCTTTCGCCGACGCCCTCGAAGAGCAGAAGTGCAGCCGCGTGCTCAGGGCCACGTACGTCGACAGGAAACGGCGCTACGCCGTGACCACGGGCATCGCCGTGCTGCCTGACAAGGCCGCGGCCGAGGTCGTCGACCAGGCGAAGAACCTGTCGCGCAACGTCTGGTTCCGCCCGCTTCCCGGCGGTGAGGGCTCGGGCGGCGAGCGGGTGCACATCGCGGGCGGCTACGCGGCGGGCCTGGTGTGGGGCCGCTACATCGTCTTCAGCTACGCCACCCACGCCGACGGCCGCACCCCGTCGTCCAACGAGACGACGTTGCCCAAGGTGAGCGGGGCCTTCCGCGACGAGACGTCACTCGTCCTCGAGCGCCGCGTCAACGGCGACTGACCCCGCCGGCGTGCGTACCCGCCGGGTGGCCTGGGCCCGCGCGGCGAGCTCGGCCTCCGGCGGGTAGCCCACCTCCTCCAGGCAGAGCCCGTGCGCGGGCGCCACGTGCACGCCGGAGTCGCGTACGGCCCTGCCGAGCACGTCGCCAGGCCACTCCACCGGCCGCCGCCCGTCACCGGCGGCCAGCAGGGAGCCGACCAGGGCCCGCACCATCGAGTGGCAGAACGCGTCGGCGACGACGGTGGCCACAAGGGTGCCGTCCGGCTCGCGGACCCAGCCCAGGCGCTGCAGTTCCCTGATTGTGGTGGCCCCTTCGCGCTTCTTGCAGAACGCGGCGAAGTCGTGCTCGCCGATCAGCCGCGCGGCGGCCGCGTTGAGCGCGCCGTCGTCCAGCGGCCGGTTGTGCCAGACGACCTCGCGGCGGCGCAGCGGATCGACGCCGCCCACCGCGTCGCTCACCCGGTACGCGTACCGCCGGAAGAGGGCCGAGAACCGGGCGTCGAAGCCCTCAGGAGCCACGGAGACCCGATGAACGCGTACGTCGGGGGGAAGAACCCCGCCCAGCCGCCTGGCGAGCGCAGCGAGCCGCTCATCGACGCTCAGCGGTCCCCTGTTGCCGTCCAGCTCGGCCATGGAGCCCTCCGGCACGTCCGCGTGGGAGACCTGGCCGCGCGCGTGCACTCCGGCGTCGGTACGGCCGGCCACGGTCAGCTGGGCGGGCTCGCCGAGGCGCAGGATCCGGCCGAGCGCCTGCTCGATCTCGCCCTGGACCGTGCGCCGCCCCGGCTGTCGTGCCCACCCGGAGAACGCGGTCCCGTCGTACGCGAGGTCGAGGCGGAGCCGTACCACGATGAGTCTCCTTCGTACGAAACGGGCCCGAACCCCCGCAGAGGGGTCCGGGCCCGTTTCAGCCGACCTGAACGATCAGGCTTCGTCCTTCTTCGCCTCGGCCTCAGCGGCCGGGGTTTCCTCGGCGGCGGCCTCAGGGGCCTCAGCCTTGGTCTCCTCGGCCTTGCCCCCCTCAGCAGGGGCCTCCTCGGCCTTCGTTTCCTCGGCGGCGGGCGCCGGGGCGGGGGCCTCGGTGCGGCGGGTGGTGACGCCGCTCATCGGCTCGGTCACCAGCTCGATGACCGCCATCGGCGCGTTGTCGCCTTTGCGCGCGCCGACCTTGGTGATGCGGGTGTAGCCACCGGGCCGCTCGGCGAACGTCGTCGCGATCTCGGTGAAAAGGTGATGTACGACGCCCTTGTCCCTGACGATGGTCAGGACCTGGCGACGGTTGTGGATGTCGCCCTTCTTCGCCTTGGTGATCAGGCGCTCCGCCACCGGGCGCAGGCGCTTGGCCTTGGTGACCGTGGTGCGGATCTTGCCGTGGCGGAACAGATCGGTGGCGAGGTTCGCCAGGATCAGCCGCTCGTGCGCCGGGCTGCCGCCAAGACGTGCACCCTTGGTGGGCTTGGGCATTTCATCTCTCCTTGTGGATTAACCCGCCCCGGCCGTATCAGGTACCGGAGTCGGGCCGGCGCCGCGGTCGCGCGGCGCCGTTACGTTCACCCGCCCGCCCGCGCCTCGCGAGGGCGCCGGCCGGTCCACGAACCGGCCGGCGTCTCGCGGAAGGCGCGCTGACGAACCGCGGGACGTTGTCAGTACTGCTCGGTCTCGACGTACGCGCTGTCGTCGTCGTCGTAGCCGCCGCCGGCCACCGCGCTCGGGTCGAACCCGGGCGGGGAGTCCTTGAGCGCCAGCGACATCTCGTGCAGCTTCTGCTTGACCTCTTCGATCGACTTGGCGCCGAAGTTCCTTATGTCGAGCAGGTCCTGCTCGCTGCGCGCGACGAGCTCGCCCACGGTGTGGATGCCCTCGCGCTTGAGGCAGTTGTAGGAACGGACCGTGAGGTTGAGCTCCTCGATGGGCAGCGCCAGGTCGGCGGCCAGGGCGGCGTCGGTCGGCGACGGGCCGATGTCGATGCCCTCGGCCTCGACGTTGAGCTCCCGGGCCAGGCCGAAGAGCTCGACGAGGGTCTTGCCGGCGGAGGCCACCGCGTCGCGGGGCTTCATCGCGGGCTTGGTCTCGACGTCGAGGATGAGGCGGTCGAAGTCGGTGCGCTGCTCGACTCGGGTGGCCTCGACCTTGTAGGTGACCTTGAGCACCGGGGAGTAGATCGAGTCGATCGGAATGCGACCGATCTCCTGGCCCGGCTGCTTGTTCTGGGCGGCGGAGACGTAGCCGCGACCGCGCTCGACGGTCAGCTCCATCTCCAGCTTCGCCTTGCCGTTGAGCGTGGCGATGCGCAGCTCGGGGTTGTGCACCTCGACACCGGCCGGCGGCGCGATGTCGGCGGCGGTGACCTCACCCGGGCCCTGCTTGCGCAGGTACATCACGACCGGCTCGTCGTGCTCGGAGGAGACGACCAGTTCCTTGAGGTTGAGGATGATGTCGGTGACGTCTTCCTTGACGCCGGGAACGGTCGAGAACTCGTGCAGCACGCCCTCGATGCGAATGCTCGTCACGGCCGCGCCCGGAATGGACGACAGCAGCGTGCGGCGCACGGAGTTGCCGATGGTGTAGCCGAAACCCGGCTCCAGCGGCTCGATGACGAATCGGGACCGGGTGTCGTCGATCGACTCTTCGAGAAGAGTCGGGCGCTGAGCGATCAGCATGAGTGGGATCTCCCCTTTTCGTGTGGCGCCCGCTATATGACGCCACTCCGATAAACAGCCTAGCCCGGGTACGCGCCGCCGCGAGGATCTCGCGGCGGCACCAGACCGTACCCCGGCCGGGCAGGCGAGTGACTACTTCGAGTAGTACTCGACGATCAGCTGCTCCTGGACCTGGGTGTCGATCTGCTGGCGAACCGGCAGCTGGTGAACCAGGACGCGGAGCTTGTCGGGCACGACGCCGAGCCACGCGGGAATCGTTCGCTCGCCGGCGGTGGCGCGGGCCACCTCGTAGGGCAGCAGATTGCGCTTGGTCTCGCGGACCTCGATGATGTCGTGCTCGCGAACGCGGTAGGACGGGATGTCGACCTTCTTGCCGTTCACCATGATGTGGCCGTGGCGCACCTGCTGGCGGGCGGCGTCACGCGACTGGGCGAAACCGGCTCGGTAGACGACGTTGTCGAGGCGGCTCTCCAGGATCTGGAGCAGCACCTCACCCGACTTGCCGCTCTTGCGGGCGGCTTCCTCGTAGTAGTTGTGGAACTGCTTCTCGAGGACGCCGTAGATGCGGCGGGTCTTCTGCTTCTCGCGAAGCTGAAGCTGGTATTCGGTGTCCTTCGGACGGCCTCGGCCGTGCTCACCCGGCGGGTAAGGACGGATCTCGATGGGGCACTTGGCGGACTCGCACTTGCTGCCCTTGAGGAAGAGCTTGGTCTTCTCGCGACGGCAGAGCTTGCAGTCCGCGCCCGTGTAACGAGCCATTTCTCTATATCTCCTGGATCTCAGACGCGGCGGCGCTTCGGCGGACGGCAACCGTTGTGCGGGACCGGGGTCACGTCCTGGATCGAACCCACCTCGAGGCCGGTGGCCTGCAGCGAGCGGATCGCGGTCTCGCGGCCGGAGCCGGGACCCTTGACGAAGACGTCGACCTTGCGCATGCCGTGCTCCATGGCGCGGCGAGCGGCGTTTTCCGCGGCCATCTGCGCGGCGAACGGGGTGGACTTACGGGAGCCCTTGAAACCCACGTGGCCGGCGCTGGCCCAGGAGATCACGTTGCCCAGCGGGTCAGTGATCGAGACGATCGTGTTGTTGAACGTGCTCTTGATGTGGGCGTGCCCGTGAGCGACGTTCTTCTTTTCCTTGCGGCGCACCTTCTTCGGCGCGCCCTGGCGGCTCTTAGGAGGCATTGTTTGCCATAACTCCTGAGGTCTTCGGTCCCGCGGCTGCGAGGACTACTTCTTACCGGGCTTCTTCTTGCCGGCGACGGTCTTCTTCTTGCCCTTACGGGTGCGCGCGTTGGTCTGCGTGCGCTGACCGTGGACCGGCAGGCCCTTGCGGTGCCGGATGCCCTGGTAGCAACCGATTTCGATCTTGCGCCGGATGTCGGCCTGAACCTCGCGGCGCAGGTCACCCTCGATCTTGTAGTTCGCCTCGATGTAGTCACGCATCGGGACGATCTCGGCGTCGGAGAGCTGGTGGACGCGGAGGTCGCCGCTGACCCCGGTGGCCTGGAGAATCTCCTGGGCGCGGGTGCGGCCGATTCCGAAAATGTAGGTGAGAGCGATCTCCAGCCGCTTGTCGCGGGGGAGGTCGACGCCAACCAGGCGAGCCATGGCGGGCATTCTCCTTCTTCTGTGGCGGAGGTCTTGCGCCTCACTGCCCCTCCCCAATGCCCGGGGTGAGGGCCCCGGCCTCCGACCGGGGGTCTCCCGAGTGGTTCGAACCTTTACCCACAAGGCCCGCCTGCCCGGGTGTGACACGCGATTACTGACTCAGGCTTCTCATGCGTCGAGCCCGCTCCCTGACGGGGCGGACTCGGAGAAGCCTTGCGGCGACTAGCCCTGGCGCTGCTTGTGGCGCAGGTTGTCGCAGATCACCATGACGCGACCGTGCCGGCGGATCACCTTGCACTTGTCGCAGATCTTTTTGACGCTCGGCTTTACCTTCATTGTCCTTTGTGTTCCTCAGACGTCTTACTTGTATCGGTAGACGATCCGCCCACGAGTCAGGTCGTAGGGGCTCAGTTCAACAACAACCCGGTCGTCCGGAAGAATCCGGATGTAGTGCATCCGCATCCGTCCGCTGATGTGGGCCAGGACCTTATGGCCGTTGTCGAGCTGCACCCGGAACATGGCGTTCGGGAGCGACTCGACCACAGTGCCCTCGATCTCGATGGCGCCGTCTTTCTTGGCCAAAATTCCTCGCGTTTCACTGATCGATCGTCTGAGGCTCCGGTTCACTAAGCAGCCGCGACCTCACGCTTCGAAGAGAGCGGCGATCGGCAAGGACCGCCGACGCGTGTGGGTCATAGTGAGCCGACTAAGGAGTGTACGACACCTGAGCCTGGAACGCGAAATGCGTGCCAGGTGTCCTGACACAACCACCTACCAGTCTACCCCACGTTTGCCGTGCCCGAGCCCGGCCACGCCGGAGCCGCACGCCCTCCCCCATCTCGCGAACGTTTTGAGCGGGCCCGAAGCGTAAGGGATGGGCCGGAGGCTCGGGTGCCCGCGGCTGGTACATATCCCCACCCGACAGCGGGTGCTGCGGGAGGTCTGCGAAACATGTTGGGTAACGGTCTGTTCACTTTTCAGAGGAAGAGACAGAAGGGATGCCCGTCGGGATCCAGCATCACGCGAACGTCCTCCTGCGGTTGGTACGCCGCCTCGACCGCCCCGCAAGCCACCGCCCATTCCACGGCGGCGGACAGGTCGTCGACCTTGATGTCGAGGTGCTGCGAGGCGTTCTGGGCTCCTGGCTCGCTCGGCCACACCGGGCGGGCATAGGAGCGTTCGTACTCGAAGCCCACCGAAGGGCCGCTCTCGCCCGCCGGCGGCCGGAGCAACAGCCAGCCCGCCTGCTCGGGCTCATCGACCCCGGGCCCCTCCTCCTCGGCCACCTGCCACCCGAGCAGCCGGGCGTAGAAGCGGGCGAGTTCGCGCGGCTGCGGCGTGCCGACCGTCACGGAGGTCAGCTGAAGGCGGGGCGGCATATCAGGTTTCCCTTACGGCGGACGTAACCAGCCGCATCGTACTTCCCAGCGCCTGGGCCTGCCACACCCGGCGATGATGTGTCCCGAATGACGCGATCGTCAGGCGCGCAGCCGGGCAACGGGCGATCGAGGCCGGACACGGGGCAGCGGCGTTCACCCACCTCGCCGCGTTCCAGCACCGCACCCGCGCTGGGCGCTATTCGGTCTTGGGCTTGGACGTGCCGAAAACGGTGCTCATGAGCAGGACCACTCCCCACGGGCCCATGACCCACAGCGGCCACGGATAGACCAGGTCGCTCGAGGTGACGCTCACGATCAGCCAGATCACCCAGTTGATGCCGCTGGCCACGGCCCACGTGCGCCAGGCCGCCACCAGGCCGAGATGCGCGCCCTTCTTGACGGGCTTGGCTTCGATCTTGGCTGGGCGGTTGCGCAGGTCGACGTCGGGCAGGTCGGAGGTCAGCCGGGCCAGCTCGCCGTACGTCTTGCTCTGGTAGAGCTGCTCGAGCCGCTCGTTGAACTCCTCCATCGTGAGGCGGCCCTGCGCCGTGTGCTCGCGCAGGATGGCAGCCACCCGGTCGCGGTCGGCGTCGGACGCTCGCATCTCGGGGCTATTCGCCATCCCACCACTCCCGGTCAGAATCCCAGCTGGGCCAGGCGCTCTTTGCCCCCATCCAGGGCGGTAAGCACCCAAGGACCATTATGTGTCACCGCGACGCTGTGTTCGAAGTGCGCGGACTGCTTGCCGTCGACGGTCACCACGGTCCAGTCGTCGGGCAGCACGCGGGTGCGGTCGGTGCCCAGGTTGACCATGGGCTCGATGGCCAGGCACATGCCCTCTTCGAGCGCCGGGCCCCGGCCGGGCTTGCCGTGGTTGGCGATCCACGGGTCCATGTGCATCTCGGTGCCGATGCCGTGGCCGCCGTACTCCTGTGGAATGCCGTAACGGCCCTGCGACTTGACGTACCGCTCGACCTCGTAGCCGATGTCCGACAGGTGGCGGCCGACGGTCAGCGCGCCGATGCCGCGCCACATGGCCTCCTCCGTGATGCGCATCAGCTCCGTCAGCTTGGGGTCGACCTCGCCGATCGGCACCGTCACGGCCGAGTCGCCGTGCCAGCCGTCGAGGATCGCGCCGCAGTCGATCGAGATGACGTCGCCCTCGCGCAGCTTGCGGGCGTTCGTCGGGATGCCGTGGACCACTTCCTCGTTGACCGACGCGCAGATCGTCGCGGGGAAGCCCTGGTATCCCTTGAACGACGGGATCGCGCCCTCGTCCGTGATCGCCTTCTCGGCGATCACGTCGAGGTCCAGCGGTGTCATGCCGGGCTCGACAGAGCGTTTGAGCAGGTCGAGCGTACGACCCACCACCAGGCCCGCCGCCCGCATCTTCTCGAGTTGCTCGGCCGACTTGATCTGGATTCCGTGCCGGTTGCGCTTGAACATGTACTGCCCCCCCGGGGTCTCAACGGGCCACCTGGGAGCCCAATTCCCCCACCATAGCCGCGAGGTGGCACGGAATCCCGTGCCACCTCGGCCAAATCGGTTGATACTGGAGCTCACCCCATATATGGCCTGATCGCGTCCATAGCCCGCTGCGTGACCTCTTCGACCGGGCCCGTGGCGTCCACGCCAACCAGGATGCCCTCGTCGGCGTAGTAGGAGACCAGCGGCGCCGTCTGCTCCTGATAGACCTCCAGGCGGTGCCTGACGGTCTCCTCTTTGTCGTCGTCACGCTGGAACAACGCGCCCCCGCACGCGTCGCACTTGTCGTCCTTCTTGTCGTCGAACTCGACGTGCCAGATGCGGCCGCACTGGCTGCAGGTGCGCCGGCCCGCCAGCCGCCTGACCACCTCGTCGTCGTCCACGACGAGTTCGAGAACGAGGTCGAGCGCCTGGCTCCAGTCTTTGAGCATGTCGCGCAGGATCTCCGCCTGCGCGACATTCCTCGGAAACCCGTCGAGCAAGAAGCCATCCTGCGCGTCGTCCTCGGACAGCCGATCGCGCACCATGGCGATGGTGACCTCGTCGGGCACCAGGTCACCGCGGTCCATGTACGTCTTGGCCAGCTTGCCAAGGTCCGTGCCCCCCGAGACGTTGGCACGGAAGATGTCACCTGTCGAGATCTTCGGGATGGACAGGTTCGATGCGATGTACTGGGCCTGTGTCCCCTTACCCGCTCCGGGGGGCCCGACCAGAACGAGACGCACTACCTCAGGAAACCTTCGTAGTTACGCTGCTGCAGCTGGCTCTCGATCTGCTTCACCGTGTCAAGGCCGACGCCTACCATGATCAGAATGCTCGTCCCTCCGAACGGGAAGTTCTGGCTCGCACCGGCAATCGCCAGCGCGACGATCGGGACCATGGAGATCAGACCCAGATAGAGCGCGCCAGGCGCGGTCAGACGGGTGAGCACGAAGTTCAGGTATTCAGCCGTCGGACGGCCGGGGCGGATGCCCGGAATGAAACCACCGTACTTCTTCATGTTGTCAGCGACTTCAGTGGGGTTGAACGTGATGGACACGTAGAAGTACGTGAAGAAAACGATCAACAAGAAGAACGTGGCCATGTAGATCGGGGTGTCGCCGGTGGCGAGGTTCTGTGAGATCCACTGGATGACCATGTTGTCGCTGGTCGAGAAGAGCGACGTGATCAGCTGCGGCAGGTAGAGCAGCGAGGACGCGAAGATGACCGGGATGATGCCGGCCTGGTTGACCTTCAGCGGGATGTAGGTGGACGTGCCGCCGTACATCCTGCGGCCGACCATGCGCTTGGCGTACTGGACCGGGATGCGCCGCTGCCCCTGCTCGACGAAGACCACCGCGGCGATCATGAAGACGCCGACCACCATGACGATCGCGAAGGTGAACTTGTTGGCCTGGAAGATGTTGGCGAGCTCGGAGGGGAAGACCGCCACGATCTGGGTGAAGATCAGGATGGACATGCCGTTGCCGACGCCGCGGTCGGTGATGAGCTCACCGAGCCACATGATCACGGACGTGCCGGCCGTCATGATCACGACCATCGTGACGATGCCGAAGATGTTGTCGGGGTCGAGCAGGACGTCCTGCTGACAGTTGGGGAACAACTGGCCGGTGCGCGCCAGCGCGATGAAGGCGGTCGACTGAAGGACGGCGAGTCCGATGGTCAGATAACGCGTGTACTGCGTGATCTTGGTTTGACCGGACTGGCCTTCCTTCTTGAGCGCCTCGAGACGCGGGATCACCACGACGAGCAGCTGCAGGATGATGCTCGCGGTGATATAAGGCATGATGCCCAGCGCGAACACCGACAACTTCAGGAGCGCGCCGCCGCTGAACAGCTGCACCATCCCGTAGATGTTGCCGGTTTCTCCACTGCGCGCCTGGTCGAAACAGGCGGCGAGGTTCTCGACGTGGACTCCCGGAGTCGGAAGAACCGAGCCGAGACGGAACAGCGCGATGATGCCCAGGGTGAAGAGCAACTTCTTGCGCAGGTCCGGTGTCCGGAACGCCCGGGTAAACGCGGTCAGCACGGTCCCTCCTGCGCGCCTTTACGGCGGTGTGAGTATGCGATGGTGCGGGGATCTGCCATCTGAAAGTCTCAGGTCAAACGAGCCGGACAGAATCCTGCCGTCTGGCGAACTCTAACGCACTACGGGCGTGGGGGCCCATTGTCAAAGCCCCCACGCCACGTAATAGCTCTTACAGCTCGGTAACGGAACCACCGGCTGCGGCGATCTTCTCCTTCGCGGACGACGAGAAGGCGTGGGCCTGCACGTTGACCGCGACCGAGATCTCGCCGGTGCCGAGCACCTTCACCAGCTGGTTCTTGCGAACGGCGCCCTTGGCGACCAGCGCCTCGACGGTGACCTCGCCACCCTCGGGGAACAGCTCACCGAGCCTGTCCAGGTTGACGACCTGATAGGTCGTCTTGAACAGCGCGTTGGAGAAGCCCTTGAGCTTCGGCAGACGCCTCTGCAGCGGCACCTGGCCGCCCTCGAAGCCGAGGGGGACCGTCGTGCGGGCGTGGCTGCCCTTGGTGCCGCGACCGGCCGTCTTGCCCTTGGACGCCTCGCCGCGACCCTTGCGGGTCTTGGCCTTGTTGGCACCAGGAGCAGGACGCAGGTCGTGAATCTTGAGCGGGGCAGCGTTGTTGGAGCTGTCAGTCACGTCAATCGACCTCTTCCACCTCGACGAGGTGCGTCACCACGGTGACCATCCCGCGAATCTCGGGGCGGTCCTCCTTGACGACGACGTCGCCGATTCGCTTCAGGCCAAGCGAACGCAGCGAGTCACGCTGGTTCTGCTTGCCACCGATCTTCGAGCGAACCTGAGTGATCTTCAGGCGTGCCACGACTAGCTCACCGCCTTGGCGGCCGCGGCCTCGGCGATGCCCTCACGCTGCGCCTTGAGCATGCGGGCCGGGGCCACGTCCTCGATCGGCAGGCCACGGCGGGCGGCGATCTCCTCAGGGCGCGAGAGGCCCTTCAGAGCCGCCACGGTGGCGTGCACGATGTTGATCGGGTTGTCCGAGCCGAGCGACTTGGACAGCACGTCGTGGATGCCGGCGCACTCCAGGACCGCACGCACCGGGCCACCGGCGATGACGCCGGTACCGGCCGAGGCCGGACGGAGGAAGACGACGCCCGCCGCCTCCTCGCCCTGCACGGTGTGCGGGATGGTGCCCTGGATCCGAGGCACCTTGAAGAAGTGCTTCTTCGCCTCTTCGACACCCTTGGCGATGGCCGCGGGCACTTCCTTGGCCTTGCCGTAGCCGACGCCGACCATGCCGTTGCCGTCGCCGACGACGACGAGGGCGGTGAAGCTGAAGCGACGACCACCCTTCACGACCTTGGCCACTCGGTTGATCTTCACTACGCGCTCGATGTACGAGACGCCCTTGTCGGCGGCGCCACCGCGGCGATCGTCACGACGGTCCCGCCGCTCGCCACCGGTGCCGCCACCGCGACGCGGAGCTGCAGCCATCAGTGGTTCCTCATCTCAGTTGCCATTAGTTGCGATCCCCGGGCCCTCATCAGAACTCGAGCCCGCTCTCGCGCGCGCTGTCGGCCAGCGCCGCGATCCGACCCGCATACCGGTTGCCACCGCGGTCGAAGACAACCTTGGTGATCCCGGCGTCCTTGGCCCGCTGAGCGAGGAGCTCGCCGACCTTCTTGGCCTTCTCGGTCTTGTCCGCCTCCAGCGAGCGCAGCGAGGCGTCCATGGTGGACGCGCTCACCAGCGTGTGGCCGACGGTGTCGTCCACGATCTGGACGAACATGTGACGGGTCGAGCGGTTGACGACCAGGCGCGGACGCTCGCTCGTGCCGACGACGTTCTTGCGGACGCGGCGGTGACGGCGGGCCCGCGAGACCGTGCGGGCAGCCGTGTGCTTGCTGAACGCAGTCTTCGGAGCCATGCCTACTTACCAGCCTTTCCGACCTTGCGGCGGATCTGTTCGCCCTGGTAACGCACGCCCTTGCCCTTGTACGGGTCAGGCTTGCGCAACTTGCGGATGTTGGCCGCGACCTCGCCGACCTTCTGCTTGTCGATGCCGTCCACGTGGAACAGGGTCGGCTTCTCGACGCGGAAGGTGACGCCATCGGGGGCGTCGACGATGACCGGGTGACTGAAGCCCAGGGAGAACTCCAGTTGCGTCGGGCCCTTGGCCTGGACGCGGTAACCGACCCCGACGATCTCAAGGCTCTTGGAGTAGCCCTGGGTGACGCCCTGCACCATGTTGGCGATCAGCGTCCTGGACAGGCCGTGCAGCGCACGGACCTTGTTCTCGTCACTGGGCCGGGAGACGGCGATGCTGCCGTCATCGTCACGAGCGACCGCGATGGGCTCGGCGACCGTGTGAGTGAGCGTGCCCTTCGGGCCCTTGACCTGGACATCCTGGCCGTTGATCGTGATGTCTACGCCACTCGGCACAGGGATGGGCAGCCGTCCGATTCGCGACATGCTGTGTTCCTCCCCTCTACCAGACGTAGGCGAGGACTTCCCCGCCCACACCACGCTTGCCGGCCTGCTTGTCGGTCATGAGGCCGGCGGACGTCGAGATGATCGCGACGCCCAGCCCGCCCAGGACCCGAGGCAGATTGTCCTTCTTCGCATAAACCCGCAGACCAGGCTTGGAAACCCGGCGCAGGCCCGCGAGCGACCGCTCACGGGTAGGCCCGAACTTGAGCTCCACCACGAGGTTCTTGCCAACCTTGGCGTCTTCGACGGTCCAAGCCTGGATGTAACCCTCCTGCTGGAGGATCTCGGCGATGTGCGCCTTGATCTTCGAGTACGGCATCGCCACGCTCTCGTGGTACGCCGAATTCGCGTTGCGCAGACGTGTGAGCATGTCTGCGATCGGGTCGGTCATCGTCATGGCCAGTGGCCTTCCTCGCCGCGGTTTCCAGTCGGCCAAGCAGCACCCGTGACCGGGGCTCTCTGCCGGTGGACCTTCGGCGTGGTCATGGACGTTCCCGGGAGGGAACATCCTGGTCTTCTTCGGAAATATGGGATGCAGGCGGTCACCCGCGGGCGGCACGAAGGCCGCCCACAGGCTATCCGACGAAAAACGTACTCGCCGGGACTACCAGCTCGACTTGGTGATGCCGGGCAGCTCGCCCCGGTGCGCCATCTCGCGGAAGCACACGCGGCACAGCCCGAACTTGCGGTAGACGGCGCGCGGCCGGCCACAGCGCGAGCAACGAGTGTACGCCCGGACCTGGAACTTCGGCTTGCGCCCTGCCTTGGCGATCAGCGACTTCTTCGCCATGATCAGGCCTCCTTGAAGGGGAACCCGAGGAGCTTCAGCAGCGCCCGGCCCTGGTCGTCGTTCTTCGCGGTGGTCACGATCGTGATGTCCATGCCCCGCGGCCGGTCGACCTTGTCCTGGTCGACCTCGTGGAACATGACCTGCTCGGTCAGACCGAACGTGTAGTTGCCGTTGCCGTCGAACTGCTTCGGCGACAGGCCGCGGAAGTCCCTGATACGCGGGAGCGCCAGGGACAGCAGCCGGTCGAGGAACTCCCACATGCGGTCGCCGCGCAGCGTGACGTGCGCGCCGATCGGCATGCCCTCGCGCAGCTTGAACTGCGCGATCGACTTCCGCGCCCGGACCACGGCCGGCTTCTGGCCGGTGATCACGGTGAGGTCGCGGACGGCGCCTTCGATGAGCTTGGAGTCACGAGCCGCCTCGCCGACACCCATGTTGACCTTGATCTTGGTCAGGCCCGGGATCTGCATGACGTTCTCGATGCCGAACTGCTCGCGAAGCTGGGCCGCGATCTCCTCGCGGTACTTCGTCTTCAGCCGTGGCGTCGGGCGCTCTGTCTCAGTGGTCGTGGCAGTCATCAGCTGTCCTCACCCGTCTCGTCGGCCTTGGCCTCGGACTTCTCCTCGGCGGGCTTCTTGTCGGCGGGCTTGTCGTCCTTGAGCTTCTTCACGTTGCTCACGTGGATGGGAGCCTCCATGGTCTGCACGCCGCCGGTCTTGGCGCCGCGCGGGCCCTGGTGTGTCTCCTTGGCGTGCTTCTTGATCATGTTGACGCCCTCGACCACCACGCGGTCCTCGCGCGGGTAGGTGGCGATGATGTGACCCTTGGCACCCTTGTCCTTGCCGGCGATGACCCGGACCAGGTCACCCTTCTTCACATGCAGCTTCGGCATTACAGCACCTCCGGGGCGAGCGAGATGATGCGCATGAACTTCTTGTCGCGCAGCTCGCGGCCGACCGGGCCGAAGATACGGGTGCCACGAGGGTCACCGCTGTCCCTGATGATGACGGCGGCGTTCTCGTCGAACCGGATGTAGGAGCCGTCGGGCCGGCGGCGCTCCTTGACCGTGCGGACGATGACGGCCCGGACCACGTCGCCCTTCTTGACGCCCGTGCTGCCGGGCAGCGCGTCCTTGACAGTGGCGACGATGATGTCGCCGATACCGGCGTAGCGTCGGCCCGAGCCACCGAGAACACGGATGCAGAGGATCTCCTTGGCACCCGTGTTGTCGGCGACCTTGAGCCGCGACTCCTGCTGGATCACTTTTACTCCTGTTAGTCGCGCCGGTTCTCACGCGAGGGCTCCGCCCCCGCGACCCCCCAAGATCGTGCTTCGCACGCCTTCCGTAGAGATCGCGGAAGAAACTCCCGCAACCCCCAAGATCGTGCTCCGCACGCCGTGTCGGGGCCGCAGAAGCGAGCTTCCGCGTGAGCCTGGCGGAACCTGCTGTTGTCTTGTTCCCCCGGCCACAACCCTCCGTGGAGGGCCGCACCGCAGGCGACGCGAGGCCTGACGGCCCCGCGCCCTTGGACGCCGTCATGGGGGCTCAGAGAGCCCCCACGAGGCGCGGCATATCCGAGAAGGAGTGTTACTTCGCCTTCTCGAGGATCTCCACGACCCTCCACCGCTTGGTGGCGGAGAGGGGGCGGGTCTCCATGAGCAGCACGCGGTCGCCCACGCCACAGGCGTTGGCCTCGTCGTGCGCCTTGTACTTCGTCGTACGGCGGATGACCTTGCCGTACAGGCGGTGCTTGACGCGGTCCTCGACGGCGACGACGACGGTCTTGTCCATCTTGTCGCTGACGACGAGGCCCTCACGGACCTTGCGGAAGTGCCGCGCGTCCTTCGTCTCCGTGGTCTCAGTGGTCTCGGTCTCAGCCATCGCTCGTCTCCTTCTCGACCGTGACGATGCCGAGCTCGCGCTCGCGCATCACGGTGTAGATACGGGCGATCTCGCGGCGGACGGCCCGCAGCCGCCCGTGGCTCTCCAACTGACCGGTAGCCGACTGGAAGCGAAGGTTGAACAGCTCTTCCTTCGCCTCCTTCAGCTTCTGGACGAGGGTCTCCTCGTCCTCGAGCCGCAGCTCTCCGGCGGTCAGGCCCTTAGCCATCACGCCTCACCCACTTCACGCTTAACGATCTTGCACTTCATAGGCAGCTTGTGGATCGCACGCTGAAGCGCCTCGCGAGCGACCGGCTCCGCCACGCCCGACAGCTCGAACATCACGCGTCCGGGCTTGACGTTGGCCACCCACCACTCCGGCGAGCCCTTACCGGAACCCATGCGGGTCTCGGCCGGCTTCTTCGTGAGCGGACGGTCGGGGTAGATGTTGATCCACACCTTGCCACCACGGCGGATGTGACGGGTCATGGCGATACGGGCGGACTCGATCTGGCGGTTGGTCACGTAGGAGTGCTCAATCGCCTGGATGCCGAACTCGCCGAACACGACCCTGGTGCCGCCCTTGGCGGCGCCGCTACGGTCGGGCCGGTGCTGCTTGCGGTGCTTGACCCTGCGCGGGATCAGCATGGTCAGCTCCCTTCAGCACCCGGCTGCGCAGCCGGGCCGGTCTCGGGAGTCCCCTGGGCGGGTGCCGCCTGGGACTCGGTGCGGGGGGCGCGCTCACGGTCGCCACGACCACCGCCACGACGCGGACGGTCACCGCCGCCACGACGCGGACGGTCGCCGCCACCACGACGGTCGTCACGCTCACGACGCTGGCCGGCACGAGCGCCGGCGGCGGCCGCCTCTCGCTCGGCGCGGCTCGTCGGAGCCTCGCCCTTGTAGATCCAGACCTTCACGCCGATGCGGCCGAAGGTCGTACGGGCCTCGTAGAAGCCGTAGTCGATGTCCGCGCGGAGGGTGTGCAGCGGCACGCGGCCCTCGCGGTAGAACTCCGACCGCGACATCTCAGCGCCGCCCAGACGACCGGAGCACTGGACACGGATGCCCTTGGCGCCGGACTTCATGGCCGACTGCATCGCCTTGCGCATGGCACGGCGGAACGAGACACGGCTCGACAGCTGCTCGGCCACGCCCTGCGCGACGAGCTGGGCGTCGATCTCCGGGTTCTTCACCTCGAGAATGTTGAGCTGGACCTGCTTCTTGGTCAGCTTCTCCAGGTCGCCACGGATGCGGTCCGCCTCGGCTCCGCGCCGGCCGATCACGATGCCGGGCCGCGCGGTGTGGATGTCCACCTGCACGCGGTCGGTGGTGCGCTCGATCTCCACCTTGGAGATGCCGGCCCGCTCCATGCCCTTCTGCAGCATGCGGCGGATCGCGACGTCCTCGGCGACGTACGACTTGTACAGCTTGTCGGCGTACCACCGGCTCTTGAAGTCGGTCGTGATGCCGAGGCGGAACCCGTGCGGGTTAACCTTCTGGCCCACTATCGGGTCCTTCCCTTCGGCTCGCGGGACTCCACGATCACGGTGATGTGGCTCGTCCGCTTGTTGATCCGATAGGCACGACCCTGTGCGCGCGGACGGAACCGCTTCAGCGTCGGGCCCTCGTCGACCCACGCGCGGCTCACGACGAGCGTGTTGGGGTCGAGATCGAAGTTGTGCTCAGCGTTGGCCATGGCGCTGCTGAGCACCTTGAAGATCGGCTCGCTCGCCGACTGGGGAGCGAACTGCAGAACGGCCTGCGCCTCCGAAGCGGGCAGCCCGCGAATAAGGTCCACCACGCGGCGGGCCTTGAGGGGCGTGACACGGACGAACCGCGCCTGAGCCCTGGCTTCCATCGCTTTCTCCTACATTGTTCTGGCTGGTCGAGTCCGTCTCACCGTGCACCTTGATCCCCGTCGCCGGTTCTCTCCGTGTCCGGTGAGACTCCCTCTCCGGAGACGCTTACCGCCGGCTGCGGCGGTCTTCCTTGACGTGGCTGCGGAACGTACGCGTGGGAGCGAACTCTCCGAGCTTGTGACCGATCATCGACTCGGTGATGAACACCGGGACGTGCTTGCGGCCGTCGTGTACGGCGATCGTGTGCCCGAGCATGTCGGGGACGATCATGGAGCGCCGCGACCACGTCTTGATGACGTTCTTGCTGCCCTTCTCGTTCTGGGCGTCCACCTTCTTCTGAAGGTGGTCGTCCACGAAGGGACCCTTCTTAAGGCTACGTGGCATTTCGGCTGCTCCTACCGCTTCTTCCTCTTGCTCCGCCGACGGATGATCAGCCGGTCGCTGGCCTTGTTGGCCTGGCGGGTGCGGCCCTCGGGCTTGCCCTTCGGGTTCACCGGGTGGCGACCACCGGAGGTCTTGCCCTCACCACCACCGTGCGGGTGGTCGACCGGGTTCATGGCGACACCGCGAACGGTGGGGCGCTTGCCCTTCCACCGCATACGGCCAGCCTTGCCCCAGTTGATGTTGGCCTGCTCGGCGTTGCCCACCTGACCCACCGAGGCCCGGCAGCGCACGTCGACCATGCGCATCTCACCGGACGGCATACGCAGCGTGGCGTACTGGCCCTCCTTGGCGAGCAGCTGGATCTGGGCGCCCGCGGAACGGCCCAGCTTGGCGCCGCCGCCCGGACGGAGCTCCACCGCGTGGATGAAGGTACCGGTCGGGATGTTGCGCAGCGGCAGGCAGTTGCCCGGCTTGATGTCGGCGGAGGGGCCGTTCTCGATGCGGTCACCCTGCTTGAGGCCGGTCGGCGCGATGATGTAGCGCTTCTCGCCGTCGGCGTAGTGGAGCAGAGCGATATTGGCGGTGCGGTTGGGGTCGTACTCGATGTGAGCGACCTTGGCCGGGATGCCGTCCTTGTCATGCCTACGGAAGTCGATGATCCGGTAGGCGCGCTTGTGACCGCCGCCCTGGTGGCGAGCGGTGACTCGGCCGTGTACGTTGCGGCCGCCCTTGCTGTGAAGGGGCGCAAGCAACGACTTCTCGGGCGTGCTGCGGGTGATCTCGGAGAAGTCCGAGACACTCGACCCGCGGCGACCCGGAGTCGTCGGCTTGTACTTACGGATGCCCATCTTTTTCGTTCATCCTTCGTTGGAATCCGGAATCCAAAGGATTCTGGATCTCTTATTCAATCGTGCAAGGCCCCAAGCCCTTGTCGCCGGAAGGCGACGCCGGGGGAATGCGGGGGGCAGCGCCCCCCGCAGATCAGCCGATCTGACCGAAGATGTCGATCCGATCGCCTTCGACCAGGCTCACGATCGCGCGCTTGGTGTCGGGACGCTTGCCGTAACCGGTACGGGTGCGCTTGCGCTTGCCCTGCCGGTTGATGGTGTTCACGCTGGTGACCTTGACCCCGAAGATCTGCTCAACGGCGATCTTGACCTGAGTTTTGTTCGCGGTCTTCTTCACCAGGAACGTGTACTTGTTGTTCTCGTCGATCAGGCCGTAGCTCTTCTCAGAGACCACCGGCTTGATGATGATGTCGCGCGGGTCGGCGATCTTCTCCATCAGGCGTCTTCCTTCCCGCCAGTCAGCCGCGCCACGACCTGGTCGTACGCCTCCTGGGTGAAGACCACGTCGTCGTGCACGAGCACGTCGTAGGTGTTGAGCTGCCCGGCGTCCAGCAGGTGGACCTCGGGAGCGTTGCGCAGGCTCAGCCAGGTCAGCTCGTCGGCCTCGTCGACCACGACGAGGACGCGGGGAGCCTGAGTGATCTTGCGCAGCGCATCCAGGGCGGCCCTGGTCTTGGGCGTCTCGCCCGAGACCAGAGAGCTGACCACGTGGACACGGCCGCCGCCGGCCCGGTCGGACAGGGCGCCACGCAGCGCGGCGGCCTTCATCTTCTTGGGCGTGCGCTGCGAGTAGTCGCGCGGCACCGGCCCGTGGACGATGCCACCGCCGGCGAACTGCGGAGCGCGGGTCGAACCCTGGCGAGCCCGGCCGGTGCCCTTCTGGCGGTACGGCTTCTTGCCGCCGCCGGCGACCTCACCACGGGTCTTGGTCTTGTGGGTGCCCTGCCGGCGAGCGGCGAGCTGGGCCACGACCACCTGGTGGATCAGCGGAACGTTGACCTTGGCACCGAAGATGTCTTCGGGCAGGTCGACCGTGCCGGTCTTGGCACCGCTGGCGTCGAGGACGTCAATGCTTGTCACTTCGCAGCCCCCTTCTTGGCAGCGGTGCGGACGAGGACGAGACTTCCGTTGGCGCCGGGGATCGCACCCTTGATCAGGATGAGACCCTTCTCGGCGTCCACGGAGTGAACCTTCAGGCTCTGCACAGTGGTGCGGACGTTACCCATCCGGCCAGCCATGCGCAGACCCTTGAAAACGCGGCCCGGGGTGGCGCAGCCACCGATGGAACCCGGCGAACGGTGCTTGCGCTGCGTACCGTGCGACGCGCCCAGACCACCGAAGCCGTGCCGCTTCATGACACCGGCGAAGCCCTTGCCCTTGCTCTTGCCCGTCACGTCGACGAACTGGCCCGCCTCGAAGGTGTCGGCCAGCAGCTCCTGGCCCAGGGTGTAGTCGTTCGCGTCGTCGGTGCGGATCTCCGCGAAGTAACGGCGCGGGGTGATGTCGTGCTTACGCAGGTAGTCGCCGAGCGGCTTGTTGACCTTCCGTGGGTCGACCTGCCCGAAGCCGAGCTGGACGGCGGAGTAGCCGTCCTTTTCGGGAGTGCGGACGCGGGTCACCACGCACGGACCGGCCTCGACCACGGTCACCGGCACCATCCGGTTGTCCGTGTCGAAGACCTGGGTCATGCCGAGCTTCTTGCCCAGGACGCCCTTGATCGTCTTAGCCATGTCAGTGCGTTCCCTCAGAGCTTGATCGAAATGTCGACACCCGCGGGGAGGTCGAGTCGCATGAGCGAGTCGACCGTCTTGGGGGTCGGGTCGATGATGTCAATCAGCCGCTTGTGCGTGCGCATCTCGAAGTGCTCGCGGCTGTCCTTGTACTTGTGCGGCGAGCGGATGACGCAGTACACGTTCTTCTCGGTCGGCAGCGGCACCGGGCCTGCGACCTTCGCGCCAGTCCGCGTCACCGTCTCGACGATCTTCTTGGCCGAGCTGTCGATGACCTCGTGGTCATAGGCCTTAAGCCGGATGCGGATCTTCTGTCCCGCCATAGTGGCCTCGGTGTCCTTCGCTGTCGTCTGGAAAAGTATCGTGCGGCCTTGTGCCGCTTTCTTCACTGCAGGTCAGGACCTGCGTGACCCCACGAGGCAGACGGAGTCGATCTGCCTTTTCTTCCGTGATCCGGCAGTGACTTCGGTCACTGGGCCGAAGCTACTGCTGGATCACGGCGCCTTTGCGCGGAGTCTGCGACGTGGCGCGGCGGTCGGTCCCGAATCCGGGGCCGACCGCCGCCCCAGCGGTCAAGCTACTTGATGACCTTGATGACCCGACCGGCGCCGACGGTGCGGCCACCTTCACGGATCGCGAACTTGAGGCCTTCCTCCATGGCGATGGGCTGGATCAGCTCAACGCGCATCTCGGTGTTGTCGCCCGGCATGACCATCTCGGTGCCCTCGGGGAGGTTCACCACACCGGTCACGTCAGTCGTACGGAAGTAGAACTGCGGACGGTAGTTGTTGAAGAACGGCGTGTGGCGGCCGCCCTCGTCCTTGGACAGGATGTAGACCTGGCCGGTGAACTCGGTGTGCGGGGTGGTCGTGCCCGGCTTGATGATGCACTGGCCGCGCTCGACCTCGTCGCGCTTGATGCCGCGGAGCAGCAGCGCGGCGTTGTCGCCCGCGTGACCCTCGTCGAGCATCTTGTTGAACATCTCGATGCTGGTGACGGTGGTGGTCGTCTTCTCCGGCTTGATGCCGATGATGTCGACCTGCTCGTTGACCTTGACGACACCGCGCTCGATACGGCCGGTGACGACCGTGCCGCGGCCGGTGATCGAGAAGACGTCCTCGACCGGCATGAGGAACGGCTTATCCGTCTCACGCGGCGGCTCGGGGACGTTCTCGTCGACGGCGTTCATCAGCTCGACGATGCTGTCGGCCCACTTCTCGTCGCCCTCGAGAGCCTTGAGCGCGGAGACGCGGACGACGGGCAGGTCGTCGCCGGGGAACTCCTGAGCGGAGAGAAGCTCACGAACCTCGAGCTCGACCAGCTCCAGGATCTCCTCGTCGTCGACCATGTCGGCCTTGTTGAGGGCCACGACGATGTAGGGGACGCCGACCTGGCGGGCCAGGAGGACGTGCTCCTTCGTCTGCGGCATCGGGCCGTCGGTGGCCGCGACCACGAGGATGGCGCCGTCCATCTGAGCGGCACCGGTGATCATGTTCTTGACGTAGTCGGCGTGACCCGGGCAGTCAACGTGCGCGTAGTGACGCTTCTCCGTCTGGTACTCGACATGCGCGATCGAGATCGTGATGCCGCGAGCCTTCTCCTCCGGCGCCTTGTCGATCTTGTCGAACGGCGTCGCGGCGTTCAGCTCGGGGAAACGGTCGTGGAGCACCTTGGTGATCGCCGCGGTCAGTGTGGTCTTACCGTGGTCGATATGCCCAATGGTGCCGATGTTCATGTGCGGCTTGTTCCGCTCGAACTTGGCCTTGCCCACTGGTTCTCTCCTTGAGAATCTGACTGACTTTCGTCTGCACACTTGGGCCCGGGAACCCCCGAACCCCTTGGCGGCGGGGTGGCTCTCACCACCCTGCCAGGGACCAGGGCAGAGGCCCTGGATCGGCCCCGAGGGGACCGGACCAGGAACTCTTCGCCCCGGGCCCCTCGGCAGCGGGGCGACGATCTCCGCCGCCACAACCACCTCGGGACCTGAGGTTATTCGCCCCGGGCCCCTCGGCAGCGGGGCGACGATCTCCGCCGCCACAACCACCTCGGGACCTGAGGTTATTCGCCCCGGGCCTTCGCGACGATCTCCTTGGCGATGCCCGGAGGCACCTCCGCGTAGGAGTCGAACTGCATGCTGTAGCTCGCGCGCCCCTGCGTCTTGCTACGCAGGTCACCCACGTAGCCGAACATCTCAGACAGCGGCACGAGCGCCTCGACGACACGGGCGCCGGCCCGCTCGTCCATCGCCTGGATCTGCCCGCGGCGACCGTTGAGGTCACCGATGACGTCACCCATGTAGTCCTCGGGCGTGGTGACCTCGACGGCCATCATCGGCTCGAGAAGCACGGCGTCCGCCTTGCGCGCGGCCTCCTTGAAGGCCATCGAACCGGCGATCTTGAAGGCCATTTCCGAGGAGTCGACGTCGTGGGCGGCGCCGTCGGTCAGCGTAACCTTCACGCCGACCATCGGGTAACCGGCCAGCACACCGAACTCGGCGGCCTCCTGGGCGCCCGCGTCGACCGAGGGGATGTATTCCCTCGGAACCCGGCCACCGGTGACCTTGTTCTCGAACTCGTAGCCGTCATTGCCCTCGCCGAGCGGCTCCAAATTGATGATCACCCGCGCGAACTGACCGGAACCACCGGTCTGCTTCTTGTGGGTGTAGTCGATCTTCTCCACCTTGCGGCGGATGGTCTCGCGGTAGGCCACCTGCGGGCGGCCGACGTTGGCCTCGACCCTGAACTCGCGACGCATACGGTCGACGAGGATCTCCAGGTGGAGCTCGCCCATGCCCCAGATGACCGTCTGACCGGTCTCCTCGTCACGGCGGACCTGGAAGGACGGGTCCTCCTCGGCCAGCCGCTGGATGGCGGTCGACAACTTCTCCTGGTCGCCCTTGGTCTTGGGCTCGATGGCGACGTTGATGACCGGAGCCGGGAACGTCATCGACTCGAGCACGACCTGGTTGGACGAGTCGGACAGGGTGTCGCCGGTCGTGGTGTCCTTCAGGCCCATGACCGCGACGATCTGACCGGCGATCGCCGTCGGGCGCTCTTCGCGCTTGTTGGCGTGCATCTGGTAGATCTTGCCGATCCGCTCTTTCTTGCCCTTCACAGAGTTGACGACCTGTGAACCGGACTCGAGCGTGCCCGAGTAGATGCGGATGTAGGTGATCTTGCCCAGGTGCGGGTCGCTGGCGATCTTGAAGGCCAGGGCGGAGAACGGCTCGGTCGGGTCGGCGTGACGCTCGATGACCTTGTCCTCGTTGCCGACCGCGTGGCCCCTGAAGGCCGGGATGTCGGTCGGCGCCGGCAGGTAGGCGACGATCGCGTCGAGCAAGGGCTGCACGCCCTTGTTCTTGAACGCGGTGCCGCACAGCACCGGGTTGATGGCGCTCGCCAGCGTCGCGCGGCGCAGCGCCGCGACCAGCTGCTCCTCGCTGGGCTCGGTGCCCTCGAGGTAGAGCTCCATCAGCTCGTCGTCGTTCTCGGCGACCGTCTCGATGAGCTTGTCACGCCACTCGCGAGCGGCCTCGGCGTGGTCGGCCGGGATGTCGACGGTTTCGTACATCTCGCCCTTGGCGGCCTCGGCGCTCCAGATCAGGCCCTTCATCTTGATGACGTCGATGACGCCCTTGAAGTCGGCCTCAACGCCCCAGGGGAGCTGGATGACGGCCGGGGTGGCGCCCAGACGACTGATCATCATGTCGACGCAGCGGTGGAACTCCGCGCCGACGCGGTCCATCTTGTTGACGAAACAGATGCGCGGGACGTTGTAACGGTCCGCCTGTCGCCACACCGTCTCTGACTGCGGCTCGACACCTGCCACACCGTCGAACACGGCGACGGCGCCGTCGAGGACACGCAGCGAACGCTCCACCTCGATGGTGAAGTCGACGTGCCCGGGGGTGTCAATGATGTTGATGGTGTGACCGAGCCACTCACAGGTCGTCGCGGCAGACGTGATCGTGATGCCGCGCTCCTGCTCCTGCTCCATCCAGTCCATCGTGGCAGCGCCCTCGTGGACTTCACCGAGCTTGTAGTTGATGCCGGTGTAGAACAGGATGCGCTCAGTCGTGGTGGTCTTGCCCGCGTCGATATGGGCCATGATCCCGATGTTGCGGACCTTGGCCAGGTCAAGAGCGGTCGTGGTGGCCACTTCTCTCGCGTCCTCTCCTGCGGGGGGCGGGCCCCCCGCACGCCCCCTACAACTGCAAGGGCCTACGGTCGTTTCTCCGTGGGGAAGCGAGCTTCCCCACCCCTCAGTTGCAAGGGCCTACGGTTGTCCTTCGGCGAGTCGCCACCAGGGTGACGGCTCCAGGCCGGCAACCAGCGCGCCGCGCTGCCTACCAGCGGTAGTGAGCGAAGGCCTTGTTGGACTCGGCCATCTTGTGCGTGTCCTCGCGCTTCTTGACGCTCGCTCCGAGCCCGTTGCTGGCGTCGAGGAGCTCGTTCATGAGGCGCTCGGTCATGGTCTTCTCGCGGCGGGCGCGGGAGTACTGCACCAGCCAGCGCAGGGCCAGGGTGGTGCTGCGCGCCGCGCGCACCTCGACCGGCACCTGGTAGGTCGCGCCACCAACGCGACGGCTGCGAACCTCGAGGGTCGGCTTGACGTTGTCGAGCGCGCGCTTCAGAGTGACGACCGGGTCGTTGCCCGTCTTCTCCCTGCAGCCCTCGAGGGCGCCGTAGACGATGGACTGCGCGATGGAGCGCTTGCCGTCGAGGAGCACCTTGTTGATCAGGGCGGTCACCAGCGGCGAGCTGTAAACCGGGTCAGCCATGAGCTGACGACGGCCAGGAGAACCCTTACGAGGCATTAGCTCTTCTCCTTCTTCGCGCCGTAGCGGCTACGGGCCTGCTTGCGGTTGCGGACACCCTGGGTGTCGAGCGAACCGCGGATGATCTTGTAGCGAACACCAGGCAGGTCCTTCACACGACCGCCACGCACGAGCACGATGGAGTGCTCCTGCAGGTTATGACCCACACCGGGGATGTAGGCCGTGACCTCGATGCCGTTCGTGAGCCGAACGCGGGCCACCTTGCGCAGTGCCGAGTTGGGCTTCTTCGGGGTGGTGGTGTAGACGCGCTGGCACACGCCGCGCCGCTGAGGGCTCCCCTTGAGGGCAGGAGTCTTGGTCTTGGCGACCTTGTCCTGCCGGCCCTTGCGGACCAACTGCTGAATAGTGGGCACTGCCACTCCGTTTCGTGCCTTGGCCGGTGTTACGTCAGTTGTGGTGCATGTGCAGGTTCTGCCGGTGTCATGACCTGCTGGTCTTTCGCTGCCCCGGTGCCCCCGCGCTCGGGCGTGTCGCGCTATTCACACAGACACGTCCGCGAGGATTACGAGCCAGGAAGCCGTCCCACGCTCGCAATTGAGCGCACGGTCGAGAGCCCGCATAGAGACGGGCACGATGTCCAAGACTACCCAGACCCATGCGACACGTCAAAACGGCGCGACAAGGCGGACGGCCTTGCCACTCCGGATCGCCGGGGCCTATTCCATCCAGCCCATCTACAGCTCCGCGACCATGATATAGGCCCGCAGACCTTCTCGTCCCCCGGACCGGCGTGTTCGTCCCCGTACCGGGTCACCATCAACCCCTTCTCCCGGTACGGCGACGCCGGCGCCACCCCAGACGCCGTACAGGGCTCAGGGCCTCCAGGGCGACGCCCTCTGGCCCGCATGTGCCACAGCGCCGCTACGGCGCTCTGCGGGCCGTCTCCGTGGTCGGGCGGGCACCGGCATCCGGCACGGGCCGCCCCGGGATGACCGGACGCGCCCGAGCGCCGCGTACCGAGGCTGGGGCGAAGACACCCGGGGAACGCGAAGCGCCCGGGTCTCCTGATCGGAGACCCGGGCGCGTTCCCTGCCGTTGACTAAGAAATCACCGGTTGTACTGGCCGAAGTCGTATTCCTCCAGCGGCACGGCCTCGCCGCTGCCGGTGCCGAAGGTGTAGTCGGCCGCCGAGCCGTCGTAACCGCCGACGGTGTACATGGCCGCCTTGGCCTCTTCGGTCGGCTCCACCCGGATGTTGCGGTATTGCGGCATGCCGGTGCCCGCAGGGATGAGCTTACCGATGATGACGTTCTCCTTCAGGCCCAGGAGCGAGTCGGACTTGGCGTGGATCGCCGCGTCCGTCAGGACCCTGGTCGTCTCCTGGAAGGAGGCCGCCGACAGCCACGACTCGGTGGCGAGCGACGCCTTCGTGATGCCCATGAGCACCGGACGGCCGGCGGCCGGGGAGCCGCTCTCCGCCACCGTCTCGCGGTTCATCTGCTCGAAGCGCGGACGCTCGACGAGCTCGCCGGGCAGCAGGTCGGTGTCACCGGACTCCAGCACGTTCACGCGCTTGAGCATCTGCCGCACGATGATCTCGATGTGCTTGTCGTGGATCGACACGCCCTGCGAGCGGTAGACCTGCTGGACCTCCGCCACCAGGTGCAGCTGCACGGCCCGCGGGCCGAGGATGCGCAGCACCTCGTTGGGGTTGACCGCACCGGCGACCAGCTGCTGGCCGACCGTGACACGCTGGCCGTCCTGCACGAGCAGGCGCGACCGCATCGACACCGGGTAGGCGATCTCCTCCGAGCCGTCGTCGGGGGTGATCACGACCTTCCTGGTCTTGTCGGTCTCGTCGATGCGAGCCCGGCCCTCGGCCTCGGAGATCGGGGCGACACCCTTGGGGATGCGCGCCTCGAACAACTCCGTGACACGGGGCAGACCGTGGGTGATGTCGGCGCCGGCCACACCACCGGTGTGGAACGTCCGCATCGTCAGCTGCGTGCCGGGCTCACCGATCGACTGGGCGGCGATGATGCCGACCGCCTCGCCGACGTCCACGAGCTTGCCGGTGGCCAGCGAGCGGCCGTAGCAGGTCGCGCAGACACCGATCTTGGCCTCGCAGACGAGCGCGCTGCGGGTGCGGACCGTCTCGACGCCCGCCTCGACCAGGGCCTCGACGTGGTTGTCGTTGATGTCGACACCCGCGGGGACGACGACCTTGCCGTCGACCTCGACGTCCTCGGCCAGGATGCGGCCGTGCACGTTGGACTCGGCGTTTTCGGCCTTGACCAGGTTGCCGGCCGCGTCAGGCTCGCCGACGTGCAGCGGGACGGCGCGGTCGGTGCCGCAGTCGATCTCGCGCACGATGACGTCCTGCGCGACGTCCACCAGACGACGGGTCAGGTAGCCCGAGTCGGCGGTACGCAGGGCGGTGTCGGCGAGACCCTTCCGCTGGCCGTGGGTGGAGATGAAGTATTCCAGCACCGACAGGCCCTCGCGGAACGAGGCCTTGATCGGCCGCGGGATCGTCTCACCCTTGGTGTTGGACACCAGGCCGCGGATGCCGGCGATCTGCCGGACCTGCATCTTGTTACCGCGGGCGCCGGAGTTGACCATCATCCAGACCGGGTTGGTCGCCGGGAAGGCGGTGACCATGTCGGTCTCGACGTCGGCCGTCGCGTGCGTCCAGATCTCGATGAGCTCCTGACGGCGCTCCTCGTCGGTGATCAGACCGCGCTCGTACTCGCGCTGGACCTTGTCGGCCCGGCGCTCGTAGCTCTCCATGATGTCGGTCTTGTTGGGCGGCGCGACGACGTCCTCGATCGAGATCGTGACGCCGGAGCGCGTCGCCCAGCGGAAGCCGGCGTCCTTGAGCGCGTCGAGCGCGTTGGCGACCTCGATCTTGGGGTAGGTCTCCGCCAGCTCGTTCACGATCGTGGACAGCTGCTTCTTGCCGACCTGGAAGTCGACGAACGGGTAGCTGTCGGGCAGCGTCTGGTTGAACAGGCACCGCCCGAACGTCGTCTCCAGCCGGATCGGGTCGCCCTGCTCCCAGCCCTCGGGCGCGACCCAGTCACGCGGCGGCAGGATGTCCTTCAGCCGGATCTGGATCTTCGCCTGGATCTCCAGCTCGCGGCGGTCGAAGGCCATCTGCGCCTCGGCGATCGAGCCGAACACACGGCCCTCGCCCAGCGCGCCGTCCTTCTGGGTGGTCAGCCAGTAGAGGCCGATGACCATGTCCTGGGTGGGCATCGTCACGGGCTTGCCGTCGGCCGGCTTGAGGATGTTGTTGGTCGAGAGCATCAGGATGCGTGCCTCGGCCTGGGCCTCAGCCGACAGCGGCAAATGCACGGCCATCTGGTCGCCGTCGAAGTCCGCGTTGAAGGCGGTGCAGACGAGCGGGTGGATCTGGATGGCCTTGCCCTCGACCAGCTGCGGCTCGAACGCCTGGATGCCCAGGCGGTGGAGCGTCGGAGCGCGGTTGAGCAGCACAGGGTGCTCGGTGATGACCTCTTCGAGGACGTCCCACACCACGGGACGCGCCCGCTCGACCATCCGCTTGGCCGACTTGATGTTCTGGGCGTGGTTGAGGTCGACCAGCCGCTTCATCACGAACGGCTTGAACAGCTCCAGCGCCATCTGCTTGGGCAGGCCGCACTGGTGCAGCTTGAGCTGCGGGCCGACGACGATGACCGAACGGCCGGAGTAGTCGACGCGCTTGCCCAACAGGTTCTGCCGGAAACGGCCCTGCTTACCCTTGAGCATGTCGCTCAGGGACTTCAGCGGACGGTTGCCGGGCCCGGTGACCGGGCGACCGCGACGGCCGTTGTCGAACAGCGCGTCGACGGCCTCCTGCAGCATCCGCTTCTCGTTGTTCACGATGATCTCGGGCGCGCCGAGGTCGAGCAGACGCTTGAGCCGGTTGTTGCGGTTGATGACCCGGCGGTAGAGGTCGTTGAGGTCGGAGGTCGCGAACCGGCCACCGTCGAGCTGCACCATCGGGCGCAGGTCCGGCGGGATGACCGGGATGCAGTCGAGCACCATGCCGCGCGGCGAGTTGGTCGTGTTGAGGAACGCCGACACAACCTTGAGCCGCTTGAGCGCGCGGGCCTTCTTCTGGCCCTTGCCGCTGCGGATGGTCTCGCGCAGGTTTTCGGCCTCGGCGTCGAGGTCGAAGCTGACCAGGCGCTCCTGGATCGCCTGCGCGCCCATGCCGCCCTTGAAGTAGCGGCCGAAGCGGTCGCGCATCTCGCGGTAGAGCAGCTCGTCGCCCTCGAGGTCCTGGACCTTGAGGTTCTTGAAGCGGCTCCAGACCTCGTCGAGCCGGTCGATCTCGCGCTGGGCGCGGTCGCGCAGCTGACGCATCTCGCGCTCGGCGCCTTCACGGACCTTGCGGCGCTGGTCGCCCTTGGCGCCGGCGGCCTCGAGTTCGGCCAGGTCGCTTTCGAGCTTCTTCTGCCTGGTCTCGACGTCGGCGTCGCGGCGCTGCTCGATGTGCTGCCGCTCGACGGAGATCTTCGCCTCCAGCGAGGGCAGGTCACGCTCACGCATCTCGGTGTCGACATGCGTGATCATGTAGGCCGCGAAGTAGATGACCTTCTCCAGGTCCTTCGGGGCCAGGTCGAGCAGGTAGCCGAGGCGCGAAGGAACGCCCTTGAAGTACCAGATGTGCGTGACCGGCGCGGCCAGCTCGATGTGGCCCATCCGCTCACGACGCACCTTGGCACGGGTCACCTCGACGCCGCAGCGCTCACAGATGATGCCCTTGAACCGGACGCGCTTGTACTTGCCGCAGTAGCACTCCCAGTCGCGGGTCGGGCCGAAGATCTTCTCGCAGAAGAGTCCGTCCTTTTCCGGCTTGAGCGTGCGGTAGTTGATGGTCTCCGGCTTCTTGACCTCGCCGTGCGACCACTGACGAATGTCGTCGGCCGTCGCCAGCCCGATCCGAAGCTCGTCGAAGAAGTTGACGTCTAGCATGTGTGCGATCTCCCCCTCAGACTTCTTCCACGCTGCTCGGCTCACGCCGGGACAGGTCGATACCGAGCTCTTCCGCGGCGCGGAAGACGTCCTCGTCGGTGTCACGCATCTCGATGGACATGCCGTCGCTGGACAGCACCTCGACGTTCA
>NZ_SMKP01000448.1:0-753 GCF_004349015.1 Nonomuraea diastatica | reverse complement strand
CGCCGGATGGGCGGTGTAAGGCGTTCTCGGCTGGTGCTGATGGCACGGGTTGGGGTGAGGGCGTTGGTGTGCTGCTGGTGGAGCGGTTGTCGGATGCTCGGCGGCTGGGGCATCGGGTGCTGGCGGTGGTGCGGGGTAGTGCGGTCAATCAGGATGGTGCGAGTAACGGGTTGACGGCGCCGAATGGTCCGTCGCAGCAGCGGGTGATCCGGCAGGCTTTGGCGAATGCCGGGTTGTCGGTCGCGGATGTGGACGCGGTGGAGGCGCACGGCACCGGTACGAAGCTCGGTGATCCGATCGAGGCGCAGGCCATCCTGGCCACGTACGGGCAGGACCGGGACCAGCCGCTCTGGCTGGGTTCGCTGAAGTCGAACATCGGCCACACGCAGGCCGCCGCCGGCGTGGGCGGGGTCATCAAGATGGTGATGGCCATGCGACACGGGGTGTTGCCCCAGACGCTGCACGCCGACGAGCCGTCTCCGCATGTGGACTGGTCGGCGGGTGCGGTCGAACTGCTGACCGAGGCCCGCCCGTGGGGCCAGGCAGATCGTCCGCGCCGGGCCGCCGTCTCGTCCTTCGGGATCAGCGGCACGAACGCTCATATGATCATCGAGCAGGGTCCGGTGGCGGAGCCGGAGCCCGAGCCGGTGGCACAGATGCCGGTGGTGCCGTGGCTGGTGTCGGCGAAGAGTCTGGAAGGCCTTGAGGGGCAGGCTGGTCGGCTCGCGTCGTGGATCACGGCGCGACCGGAGC
>NZ_SMKP01000447.1:0-753 GCF_004349015.1 Nonomuraea diastatica | reverse complement strand
ACCTGGCCGAGCTCCCACCCCAGACGCCACCCGCCGATGAGGAACCAACGGCCGACACAGCCCCTGACGTGCCGCAATCCCGGACGGCGCTCCGCACCCGAGAACGCCACGCCGTCATCCACGCCCTCCTGGCGGAAGGCCGGACGCACACCGAGATCTGTAAGATCCTCGGCCTGGCTGACAAGACCGTCCGCAAGTTCCGGCTCGCGGCCACCGCCGACGAGCTCATCAACGGTCCTCGCAAGAGCGTGCGTCCCATCGACCGGTACGGGGCCTACCTGCACCGCCGCTGGAACGAAGGCGTCCACGACGCCGCCCGACTCCACGCCGAGATCACCGCCCAGGGCTACACCGGCAGCAAGCGCTCCGTCCGCCGGTTCGTCTTGCCGTTACACCCTTATCAGCAGGTGGCCGACCTGCCCGCGCCACCGCCCAAGGTTCGCGACGTGACCCGCCGGCTCACCAGTCACCCAGACCACCTCACCGAGGACGAGGCCACTCAGCTCTCCCAGCTCAAGGACCGCAGCACCGTCCTGGCCCGGCTTGCCGAGCATGTCACCGCCTTCGCCCCAATGATGGCCGGCCTCACCGGCGCCCAGCACCTCGAAAACTGGCTCACCGCAGTCGAGACCGACGACCTCCCCGCCCTGCACACTTTCACCCGCGGCGTCCGCCGTGACCAAGACGCCGTCACCAACGGGCTGACCCTGCCCCACAGCAGCGGCGCCGTCGAGGGCAATGTCTGCCGCGTCA
>NZ_SMKP01000446.1:0-826 GCF_004349015.1 Nonomuraea diastatica | reverse complement strand
TGAAGACCGCCCACGAGGCCCGGGTTGCGACCCGACGCGAACTACGCCAAGATCCCCCATAACCCCTCACGCGGCTGATGGGTATTTCCAGCCCGATCTGGTGCATTCTCTCTGACACACCTCGCGAGGACGGGTCGGAGCTCACCCCCGACTGGGTGTCCGATCACTTCGAGCGCCTCACGTTCGCGGCAGGGTTGCCGCCGATTCGTCTGCACGACCTTCGCCACGGCGCGGCGACGCTGTCCCTCGCTGCCGGGACGGACATGAAGTATGTGTCCGCGATGCTGCGGCATTCGTCGCTTTCGATCACGTCTGACATCTATACGGCGGTTTTGCTGGAGATGGCGCGTGAGGCGGCGGAGGCGAGCGTCGCTCTGGTGCCGCGCGCGGCGGTTCCCGGCGGCGGGCAGTCCGGGACGGCCGGTTCCCGTTCGGTTCCCGACCTGCACGTTGTCCGACCCACGGATTAGCGGCGGGTTGCTCCGCTGCTGGTGGAGTAGGTAGGGCGGGTGGGACTTGAACCCACGACCCACGGATTATGAGTCCGATGCTCTGACCGGCTGAGCTACCGCCCCTGGATTCAGTTGTGTGACGTGCGGTGGGCGTCGTGAGGATCATGCCGCCGCCCCGCGCATGCTAAGGCTAGAGCATGGGAACCGTTTGTGGCGCCCGGCTGGATGGGGGACATCCCCGCACACATCATTCCACGCCCGGACGTGTTGGTGGAGCCTGAGCCGATCATATTCGGGTCTCGGCCGGGCCCTTCAGCACCGCGACCGGGTTCGGGGGCCGGGCGGGCATTCCCAGCGGGTACGCAGGTAAGCCC
>NZ_SMKP01000445.1:0-827 GCF_004349015.1 Nonomuraea diastatica | reverse complement strand
GTGACGAAGAGTCGCAACGGCCTGCTGATCAGCACACGCGCGAAGAACACCGAGGCCGGGTGCGGCGCCTGTGGCACGTCGAGCCGGCGTGTCCACAGCCGGTACCGCCGACTTCTGCAGGATGTAACCTGCGGCGAGGTGCCCGTGACCATCGACCTGGAGGTGCGGAGGTGGTTCTGCGGCAACCCTGACTGCCGGGTGCGCACCTTCGCCGAGCAGGTGCCTGAGCTGGCCTCCAGGTACGCGCGGCGGACCTCGTCACTGAGTCGGCTGCTGAAGCACATCGCGTTGGCCCTGGCCGGGCGCGCTGGGGCGCGCTTGGCCGCTCACCTGGGCATCTTCGTGTCCCGCTCCCTGCTGATCAGGCTGATCCGGGCGCTGCCCGACCCCGAGGTCGGCTCGGTCACGGTCCTGGGCGTGGACGACCTCGCCAAACGGCGCGGCCAGTCCTACGCCACGATCCTCATCGACATGGCCACCCACCGGCCCATCGACGTCCTGGACGGCCGCACCAGCGAGGTCTTCGCCGCCTGGCTGCGTGAGCATCCTGGCATGCAGGTGATCTACCGCGACAGGGCCGGCGGTTACGCCGACGGCGCCCGCGAGGGCGCGCCGGAGGCGATCGAAGTCGCTGACAGGTGGCATCTGTGGCACAACCTGTGCACCGCGGTCGAATCCACCATCCGTGCCCATCGCGCCGACCTGGCCGAGCTCCCACCCCAGACGCCACCCGCCGATGAGGAACCAACGGCCGACACAGCCCCTGACGTGCCGCAATCCCGGACGGCGCTCCGCACCCGAGAACGCCACGCCGTCATCCACGCCCT
>NZ_SMKP01000444.1:0-840 GCF_004349015.1 Nonomuraea diastatica | reverse complement strand
AGAGCTGGAAGATCCTCCGGAAGCTACGCTGCAGCCCCAGCAAGGCCGGCCACCTCTGCAAGGCCATCGCCGTTCTTCAAAACCACCGCGTTGCACAGGCCGCATAGAGGGTGAAAAGGGTTCACTGTCAAGATCTTGGAGTCTTCACCGACTCCGGCCGAATAGCGCGCTTCACATCTCGACCTTGGCCATCTGAGCAATCTTGAGGATGGGCGTAGAGGAGATGCCTGCCTAAGCTTCGAGGTGATGAGCTGAAGGGGTGACGGTCAAGGGCAGAGCGTGAGGCGGATCCCTGTTGCACGCTTTCAAAAACTACTTGCAGATGCGCATGCCTGCTTTTGGGTCAAAGAGGGTTGCCTTCGTACGATGCCTTGCTGCCTGCGAACTGCTATCTTCGGCGGTCACCTGACGGGCTTATGCGCGAGCCGGCCGAGGCGGACTCGCAGGAGTCGAACGCGTGGCGGTGCTGGCTGCGACCGGCCGGAGAGCCGCAGCGCGGCCAGCGACCGCCCGACGCGCGGCAGGCCGCCATAGGCGGACTGCCCTTGATGACGTGGAGAGAAGTTGCTTTCTGGCCAGACCCCTCTCTGTCAGACTGCTGTGATACATGGGACAGATGAATCCTTTTGATGTGAAGCAGGGCGAGACAGGACGATCGAGACAGTGACGATGACCCTCGCCGACCAGAGCGCCATGACGGGGCAGGATAGTCGGGTGACCGATGAGCAGCCGGCCCGGCCCAAACGACGGACGTTCACCAAGGCCTACAAGGCGCGGATCCTGGCCGCTTTCGACGCGCTGCCCGAAGGCAGCACGAGCGGGGCGCCCTGCTCCGCAAGG
>NZ_SMKP01000443.1:0-847 GCF_004349015.1 Nonomuraea diastatica | reverse complement strand
GACGGCGTGCCGGTGCAGGTGGTGGATCCGGCGGGCGCGTTCGAGCTGCCCGTGGTGCCGGTGGGCGACGTGGAGGAGTTTCTCGCCGAGCACGCGCGGCGGCCGATCGACCTGGCCACCGGCCCCGTCTTCCGTGCCGTGCTGGGCCGGGTGGGCGAGGAGGAGCACGTGCTGCTGCTCGTCCTGCACCACATCCTGGCCGACGGCCGCTCGGTCGGCATCCTGGCCGAGGAGATCGCGGCCGGCTACCGGGACACCGGCCACGAGGACGTGGCCGAGTTGCCGGTGCAGTTCGGTGACGTGGCGGCCTGGCAGCGCACCCGGATCGAGCAGGGCGCCCTCGACCACGAAGTGGACTACTGGCGAGAGCGGCTGGCCGGGATGCCGCACACCCTGGAACTCCCCGCCGACCGGCCCCGCCCCGCCGGCCGCGACATCTGCGGCAGGCGCCGCGACTTCCACATCCCCGCCACCACCACCCGCCACCTGCACGCCCTGGCCCGCACCCACAACGCCAGCCTGTTCATGGTCCTCATGGCCGGTTTCCAGACCCTCATCCACCGCTACACCGGCCAGCACGACTTCGCCGTCGGCACCCCCGTCGCCGGACGCGACCACCCCGACCTCGACCACCTGATCGGCTTCTTCGTCAACACCCTCGTCCTGCGCGCCGACCACACCGGCGAGCCCACCTTCGACGACCTCGTCGACCGCGTCCGCGACACCGCCCTGGCCGCCTACGAACACCAGCACCTGCCCTTCGACCGCATCGTCGAAGAGCTCCACCCCCAACGCGACCTCACCCGCACCCCCCTCGTCCAGCACGTCTTCGCACTCCAGACCGCGG
>NZ_SMKP01000442.1:0-882 GCF_004349015.1 Nonomuraea diastatica | reverse complement strand
CCTGAGCCACCACATTCCGATACGGCACCGGCTCCGGCAACTCATCAGCACGACCCGCCATGATCGCACCGACCTCACCGACAATGGTCTGCAACGAGGTGTTGTCATCGATGACGTGGTGCATCAGGAGGTACAGCAGCCACCGGTCGTTCTCGACGTCGTGGGCGGTGAAGACCCGCAGCAGGGGTGCTTCGACGAGGTCGATCCGCTTGGCGATACCGGCCAGCTCGGCGGCTTCAACCCACTCCACGGTGAGCCGGGCGTGCCGGTGCACGACCTGGACAGGGCGCGGCACCCCCTCCCAGACCAGCGAGGTCCGCAGCACGTCGTGCCGGTCGACCACCACCTGAAGCGCCGCCAGGAAGGAGTCCAACCGCTCCCGCGTATCGATGGCCAGCAGGTTGGACAACACATAGGCGTCGTCGTCCGGCGCCATCAGATGGTGGAAAAGCATGCCCTCCTGCAGCGGCGCCAAGGGATAGATGTCCTGCACATTCCCGACCCCACCAGGAACGGCGGCGACAATCCGATCGATCTGCTCCTGACTGAGATCGACCAGCGGCAGCAGGTCCGGCGTGATCACCGCCGTGTCCTCGGCGATCAGATTGTCCGGGACCGCGATCCCAGTGGTGGGTCGCGCCGCGGCGAGCGCGGCGACCGTCGGGTTCCCGAAAAGGGTACGAACATCGCACGCGATCCCGCGTTCGCGGAGACATTCCACCACTGAAACCGCAAGTAGGGAGTGGCCACCGAGAGCGAAGAAGTCGTCGTGCCTCCCGATCTGGTCGACACCCAGCAGTTCCGCCCACACCCGGGCGATCGTCTGCTCGATCTCCCCCTCGGGCTCCTCATAGCCTGCCCGGGCAAAAGCGTCACCGTCCG
>NZ_SMKP01000045.1:0-58781 GCF_004349015.1 Nonomuraea diastatica | reverse complement strand
GCTGGGCATCCTGGCCGGCGGCCTCCTCGTCGAAGCGGCCGGACCGGAGCACGGCCTGGCGATCGCCGGCGCCGCCGGGCTGGTCGCGGGAGTGCCGGTCCTGCTGGCCTGGAACAGAGCCACCAGGACTGCCACGGCGGTGCGGGACACACCGTGACAGGCGGCGATCGCCTTCCAGGTCTCCCCGATCGACGGGGGTCCCCGGGTGAAGTCCTGGCGAGCCGCCAGCGGCTGACCTCGACCGTCCGAGACGATCCCCGACAGAGTCGAGCCAATTGAGAGCCCTAGCCGGGGAACCCATCTGCATCATCGTGCCGATCAGCCGCTCGATGATGCCGCCGAAGTGCGGCATCCCCTTCGGCCGGTACGCCAGCGTGATCCCATGCTGCGAGCAGCCCCGGCGCAGCGCCTCGCTGCGGAACTCGGCGGCTTTGTCCACGTAGATCTCGTGCGGCTTGCCGCTCATCGGCCAGGCCACACCGCCTCCACCCCGAGCCGCTCCAGCCACGGCCGCTTGTCGCACACCGTGTGCGCCAGGCACAGCCCCGCCGACAGCGCCGAGGGCGCCTCCAGCGTGACCACGCAGCGGCTGGCCACGTCGATCGCCGCGGTGACATACGGGCGGCCGATCGGCAACCGATGCCGCTCATCGACCACCTCCAGATCGACCGGCGTGTGGTCGATCTGCACCTGCTGCAGCAAGCCCTCGATGCTCGGCGGATCGCCGCCCGCCGACCGCAGGCGACGCGCCCCATCGGCGCCCTCCCGCGCCGCGGCGGCCGCCGCCGGATCCAGCGTCTCGATTCGCCGCGCCAGCGTTTGCGCGCTGGCACTGACAGACCACCGCAGTCATGTTCATGCAGTGACGTGGGTGATTGTTCGCGTGCCGTGCGGGGTGGAGGCTCAGGAGCACGCAGGTGGGCGGGTGAACGTCGAGGAGCTGAAGCAAGGCGATTTCGAGGTTCTCTGTGTCGATGAGGGGCTTGTAGGTTGCAGGGTCCCGCTGGCGTTGTGCTGGACGGAGCGGTTCGAGCGGTTCCCTGCGGTCCGCAAGATCCGTTCTTACCAGGGGCAGGGGTCGGTGACCCGGAATTACTGGTGGGCGACGATGGGTGGGCAACTGTCGTGTGAGTCGCATTTGGAGCGTCATCACGCGATGCTGCTGGACTTCGACCCGTCGGTGACAGCACTGGCGGCCCAGCCGTTCCGGTCGTTCTGGCCGGGTAGGCGAGGGCGACGCGGGCATGTCCCGGACCTGTTCGCCCGGCTCGCGGACGGCGGCGCCGTGGTGGTCGATGTGAGGCCGGAGGCGCGGATCGGCCCGGACGATGCTGAGGCGTTCGCCGCGACGGCGCGGGCGTGTGAGCTGGCAGGGTGGATATTTCGCAGGGTGGGGGCGATTGATCCGGTGCTGCTGGCGAATGGGAAGGGGCTGGCCGGCTACCGGCATCCGCGGTTTCCTCAGCGTGAGGTGGCCGCGGACCTGGTGCCTGGTCAGCACGTTGCGATCAAAGAAGATCATTTGGGACAGACTGGGAGCGATGAGTTCTGCTGTTCGAATCGGTCTACCGCCAAGACCCCCGTATGACGGTCCGGAAACCACCGGGCCTAGCGATAGCCAGAGGAGAGCTACCATGGGCAAGATCTTCAGCCACATGACGATGTCGCTGGATGGATACATCGCACAACCGGATGACCAGGTCGGCGAGCTGTTCGACTGGTATGAGGCCGGAGATGTGGTCGTGCCGAACCCCAACGAGGATATCTCGGTCAAGGTCGATGACGCGGGTGCGGAGGCATGGCGAGACCTGACCGAGAACACCGGCGCGCTCATCGCCGGCCGCCGCTTGTTCGACATCGCCGGTGGCTGGAACGACAAGCACCCGGCCGGTGCACCCGTCGTCGTGGTCACACACCGCCCGCCGGCGGATGCTACCGAGAAGTGGCCAACCACGACGTTCGTCGACGGAGTCGAGGCGGCGATCAATCGGGCGAAACAGATCGCCGGCGACCAGAACGTCACGATCGCCAGCGCGAACGTGACGCAGCAGGCACTCGATCTCGGCCTGGTCGACGAGGTGTGCGTCAGCCTCGTACCGGTGCTGTTCGGCGAGGGTATCCCGTACTTCTCCAAGATCGAGGGTGGGCACCTCCTGCTCGACGACCCGATCGTCATCCAGGGCCGACGTGCCCTGCACCTGCGGTATCCGGTCCGTCGCTAGCCTCGGTTCGGGGCCAGGGTGAGCAAGCAGCCCTCGCCGACGCCAGCCCACGTCAGCCACGCCGCGCGAGCACGATCGCCAACCCGCGAAAGCGCGGGTCCCGGCAGACGGGAAACGTTCCACTACGGCGCGGGCGGCGGCGACCACCGCCTTGTCCGCATAACCCCCAGAGCCGCCCGTCTGGGCGATCACCTGCCGACCCAGCAGGGCCGGGTCGACGTGCGGGCCGACCACGCCGATCACCCCGCCGACGCCGTTGCCGGGCACGTACGGCGGGGCAGGCAGCGGGAACCCGGCCGGTGAGCGTCCGGCCCGCACCTGGGTCTCCGCGAACAGCACGCTCGCCGCTTCGACGTCCACCAGAACCTGACCGTCGCCAGGCTCTGGATCAGGGGCCTCGCCGGGAGAATGCATCGGACTCGCTATGAGATATGACTGTCTCATGATGAATGATCGACATCGAGGTGTAACCGACTACGAGATCGTCCCGCTGGGCCTCGGCGGCCTGGAGCTACTACGGCCCGGCATCGCCGGAGACTGTACGCGCGACGGTCCGCGCGCCTGCTTCCGTTGTCCTGCGGCGGCGGGCTTGGCGAGCCTGGGCCGCACGGCGGTCTCCGACTCGTAGCACCGGCGCGAGTTGCTCCCCAGGTGATCCCGGCTCGGCGGGCTGGGCGTCACGGAGCTGGTTGAGTTCTTGGGCGTCCAGGCCTTGGAGGCCTATGGTGATGGCGGACTCAGTGGCGTGGTAGGTCGTGTGCCAGCCCTCGGCGGCCACACGGGCGGCAGCGTGGATGCGTGGTTCGCCTACCAGCTCATCCCCCGGGCACCGAGGCGGGAGGGAAATCGCTGTCTTCTCGCACGTGACCTCACGCCGGAGTTCACGCCAGCTGATCGCGTGGCCAGCCGGCAGGCCGGTAGTCAGCCACAGGTGGTTCCGTCGTTGCCACCGCCAAAACCCCATCTAGGGGCGCGATGGCGCGCTGTCGACCCAGTCGGAGACGCGGCGCAGGAAGGTCGCCGCGATGGGCAGAGGATTGTCTGACATGACGACCGCATGGAAGGCGTGCGGCATGTCCTCGTACATGTCAAGGGTGACATCCACCCCAGCGGACGCGGCGGCAGCGGCGAAACGGCGGCTGTCGTCCAGCAGGACCTCGCTGGTGCCGGCCACGAGCAGCAGCGGGGGCAGGCCGTGCAGGTCACCGTGGAGGGGAGACTGAGGTGCGCGGCCGGCCGGGGCGCCGGCGAGATACTGGGTGACGATGTGTTCGACCACCGACCGGCTGACTACGTCCTGGCCGTCGTTGGCATCCAGGGACGGGCTCGACAGGGTCAGGTCGGTGAGTGGCGAGACCGCGACGGCCGCGCCGGGCAGCGGGGTACCGGCTTGCCTGAGGGCCAGCAGCGCCGACAGCACGAGCGTGGCGCCCGATGACTCGCCGGACAGGATGATGCGGTTCGCGGGGATGTCCTGATCCAGCAGGCTGCGGTAGACGGTCGTGACGTCGTCGAGAGCCGCGGGGTAGGGGTGAGCCGGGGCCAGGCGCTGTTCGGTCTTGAAGACCGGGCGGCGGGTGGCTCGGGACAGGCTGTAGGCCATGAGCGGTTCCAGCTGGGGCTGGGTGTGTTCGAAGCCGCCTCCGTGCACGTACAGCGTGACGCCGGCCTGGCGCGCCGAACTGGTGGTGGCGTTGACCCAGCGTCCCGGGATGCCGCCGGTGTGCACCAGTGCGGGAGTCAGGTCGGCGTCGGCGGGCAGCGGCGGAGTGTGGACCGCCAGGGCCCGCATCTCGGCCGCCACGGAGGCGCAATCGTCGGGGGTGGTGGGGAGGCGGGTGACGTTCAGGTGATCCTCACTTCGGGGTGGCAGGGCGTTGAGCAGGGGGATGAGGTGTCGCTCCTCGTAGCTGAGGTGGGCTTCGATCTCGGTGATGAGCCGGTCGAGCTCGGCCGGCAGGTCGGCGGGTTCGCCGGAGAGCAGCGCCTGCAGGTCGTCGAGCAGGCGGGCGAGCGTGGTGTGCTCGGCGTGCAGCCGGTCCAGCACGTTATCGAGCTCGGGGTGGCGGTCGCGCAGGTACGGGAACAGCTGGTCGCTTTCGGTGGAGTGATGGTGGTGGAGCCCGCCGCAGACGGTCAGGCAGTTGATGCGCAGTTGTGCGCCGAGACGTGGCCCTGAGGCGGTCGCCTCGGTGCGGATCAGCGCCAGCTCGCGCCGGAAGGCGTCGTGGATCGCCTTGAGCACGTCGCCTTCGGGCAGGTCGGGGAAGGAGCCGGAGAGCGGTCTCAGGGCGACGACGGGCAGGACGCGGCCGGACTTGCTCTCGTAGTCGGCCCAGCCAGGGTCGGCTTCCACCGCGCGGGCGAAGATCTGGTCGCGTTCCTCGCCTTGTAGGACGATCGCCTCGGCCTCGATGGTGAAGACGCCGGTCTCCACCGTGACGCGCGGGTCGGCCCGGAGGTTGTGGTACCAGGCGGGATGGTGGGCCGCGCCGCCGGCTGAGGCGATGACGATCAGGCGGCCTCCGCCTTCGTGCAGGTAGCCGAGTGGCACCGTGTGGCGGGCCCCTGAGTGTGCGCCGGTGGTGGTGAGCAGCAGGAGCCGCGCTCCCTCGAAAGGACCGCCTACTCTTCCCTGGTTGGCGCGGAATTCCTGAATGATGTGGTGGTTGAAATCGAGCGGCATTCTTGGCTTTCTGGTTGGTGTGGTCAGCTCGTGAAGCATTCACGGGCACGGCGAATCGACCACATGGCCGAGTGGCCAGCGGTTGAAGAATGATGGAGGCACGCGGCACAGCGACATGGCAGAGTGCCCGCTTGCGACGCTGCGAGCGGCGCGGACGTGCGGGGTTGCCGCGATGCGTTACACAGAATTTCAGAAGAAATGGCGGGCCTCGCGCCCGCCTGGCGCTCACGCCGTGGCCGGGTGCCCCACTCGCTTATGGCCCATGGCCGACCCGGCAGTCACGTTTGCCACGTTATCGCCGGAAGGATCACAAGGCAACACGGATGGGGGAAGCCTATGAGGATTTGTGCCACCTGCGAAAAACATCGAGCTGTCAGGAGGGCAGCCATCCTCATCGAGCGCTACTTGTTGGCTGGCGCCTGAGTAGCCTCGGCCAACAGTGCCGCGCCGGCTGGGACGGTCTCCTGAAACAAGCGTGGCGGCATCGCGCAGCACATGGACGGTCCCCGATGCTCGTGCCGGTGCTCGGGGTGACCTGGAGCATGAGGTAGCCGCGATGGCGAAGGTGGAGCTTCAGGTGCGGGTTGGAGGCCAGGAGCGGATTGGTGGCGCCGGTAGAAGCGTCCCTCGAACTGCACCGGATCCGGCCGCCAAGCGGCCCGCACGGCGGCGATGTGCTTTTCGTAACCGGCGCACCGTCGGCGCATGGGATGCCGCCAGCTCGTCGAGCTGCTCAAGCACTCCACCACCGCGCTCGACACCCCGTGCGACGACCAGCCATGACCTCGAAACGAGACGGTTCACGTTGGCGGCCCTCACCCGACACTCGCGCAGGCAGCTCAACCCCCATGAGTCCAGAACTCGGGGCGGTCAGTTCACGCGCTGCCCGTCGGCCGCCTCGTCGGCATCGGTAACTGCGTTGTCCCGCCGCGCAGGAAGGGCGCCGGCGAGTACGGCGACGACGGCCATCACCACCGCGATGAGCGCGAACGCCTGGCCGTAACCGGCCGCCAGCGCCTGCGCCGTGGCCTCACGCCCGCCGGACGGCTCGCCCGTCAGGGCGATCACGGCGGCCAGGCCCAGCCCGCCGCCGACCTGTTTGGCGGTGTTCATCAGCCCTGAGGCCGCGCCGGCGTCGGCAGAGTCGACGCCGGAGGTGACAGTGACAGTGAGGGGGGTGTTCAGCAGGCCGCCGCCGAGTGAGATCAGGATGGCCGGGCCGAGGATGGCCGTCAGGTAGGAGTCGCCGGGGGCGATGGCGGCCTGCCAGAGGAACCCGGCTACTCCGATCAGGGCTCCGGCGACGACGAGAACGCGATCATTGGCGCGGCGCATCAGCCACGGTGTCAGGTACAGGCCGACCAGCATGGTGAGCAGCGTGTGCGGGAGGAAGGCGAGGCCGGTCTGCAGCGGGCCGTAGTCGAGCACGCGCTGCATGGACAAGGTCAGGAAATACCACATCGGGTTGAGGCAGGCGCCGGCCAGCAGCATCGCCAGGTTGCCCAGCCAGATCGCCCGCGGCCGGACCAGTCGCGGCGGGATCAGTGGCGCGCGGGCCAGGCGCGTTTCGACCACGACGAACAGCCCTGCCAGGATCACTCCGGCAAGGGTGAAGGCGGGCGGGCCGCCGAGCCCGTAGGCCAGCGCGACCGTCCCGCTCGTGGCCAGTGCCGCGCCGAGGAGGTCCACCCGCTGTCCGCCTCGCCGTGCCGCATCGGGACCGAGGAAGCGGATCGCGGCCAGGCAGACCAGCCCGATCGGGACGTTGACCAGAAGAATCGATCGCCAGGACAGGTACTCCGTCAGCGCGCCGCCGATGAGACTGCCCGCGGCGCCGCCCGCCAGGCTCACCGCGGTCCATACCGCGATGGCGCGGGTACGCAGCGGTCCCTCCGGGAACGTCGTGGTGACGATCGTGAGGGTGACCGGGGCGAGGACGGCGGCTCCGAGCCCTTGGGCGGCTCGGGCTGCGATCAGCGTGCCGCCGGAGGTGGACAGGCCGCCCATCAGGCTGGCGGCGGTGAACAGGGCGAGGCCGGCGGCGAAGACCCGCCGGCGCCCGTACAGGTCGGCCAGGCGACCGCCGAGCAGCAGGAAGCCGCCGAAGACCAGGGCGTAGGCGTTGCCGACCCAGGCCAGATCCGGGGGGTCGAAGGCGAGCGCGTCCTGGATGGACGGCAGCGCGACGTTCACCACCGACACGTCGAGCACCACCATGAACTGTGCCGCGCAGACGAGCGCCAGGACGGCCCTCACCTCATCACCTCCCACTCAAATCAATGGGATCACATCGCTCTATCCGAATCAGCATACAATCCGATGCGCACATATCGGAAAGAGAGTGCGCATAGGATGGTGCGCGATGGTCGGCGGCTCTCCCGCCGGGCTGTCGAAGGTCCTCATGCGAGACGTCGCCCCATCCGGGGCTTGAGGGTCGGGCCGGTTTTCTCCGGTCGCGTCTTCCCGATCTGTGGGAGGCGTGTGTCCGGATGAGTTTTCGTATCACGGCCACCGTGCTGGCGTCGGGCGTTGCGGCCAGCGCGACCTTAGGGGAGTTCGTTCCGTTTCTCACCATGATGGGTGAGGAGTTCGCTCTGCCCCTCACAACGGTGGGCTGGCTGTCGTCGGCCATCACCCTGGTGGCCGGGCTCGGCTGTCTGCCTCTGGGCGTCTGGATGGATCGCCGTCGGCTTCGCGGCATGTTCGTGGCGGCTCTGGTGGCGTTGGGGATGACCGGGCTGGGGGCCGTAGTCGTCCAGGGGGTGGCGCAGTTGTTCCTGTTGCGGCTGGTTCAGGCCGCAGGATACGCCGTGGTGGTGGTCGCGGGGCCGGGCCTGCTGGCCCGCCTGCTCCAGGGCCGTGCGCGACGGGCCGCTCTGGCGTCATGGGGGCTGTGCATTCCGGCCGGGCTGGCGCTGGCCGCCGTGCTGGGGGCCATCGTGGGAGCGGCCGGCTGGCGCGCCAACGCCACGGCCGTGGGCGCACTCGCTCTGGTGGCGGCGGCACTGGCGGGCGCGCTGCCACGGGACCGGTACCACAGGCAGGAGGAGGACGGTCGCACCGGCACGGTGAACAAGCAGTGGGCGGTGGCCCTTCTGGCGGCCGGATTTGCAATGATCGCCCTGGTCGGGGTCAGTGTCGTCACCTTCCTTCCGGCGTATCTGGCGGCCGGGCCGGGGTGGTCCGCGTCCCGGGCGAGCCTGGCGGCGGGGCTGGTGTCGGGGGTCAGCGTGCTGGGCAGCCTGGCGGCCGGAGGTGCACTGCGGGCGCGTGTGCGGCCGGGCAGGCTGATCGCCGCCGCCCTGCTCATGGCGCCATTGAGCGCGGGGGTGTTCTTGACGCCATCGGTGGCGGCGACGGTGTACGCCGGCGCGGTGCTGGGGATCAACGGCTTGGCCGTGTCGGCGGTGTTCGCCGCGCTTCCCTTGGTCGCGGGCGGCCGGCTCTCTCTGGGGGCCGGGGCGGTGACGCAGGCGGGCAGCCTGGGCACGCTTCTCGGGCCACCGCTGTACGCGTGGGTGGTAGAGGCCGGCGGGTGGGGCGCGGCGATCGCGGTGACAGCGGTGCTCTCCTGCGGCGGCGTCGGATGTGCCATGGCGGCGCTGCGAGGCGGGAGCCGGCGTGGCGCGTGAAGCTCCTCGCATCGTGTCCCACGCGCGGCTACACTGATCAGGCAATCCAGTGTGAGCACATGGGGAAGGGTGGCTGGGTGGCAGACAGGCGTGTTCGCGGGCCAGGGGCGCATCACGAGCAGCGGCGCAACGAGATCGCCGACGCTGTGCTCGCCATCGTGGCCGAACGCGGCCTGGCGTCCGTGTCGCTGACCACGGTGGCCGCCCAGGCCGGCATCTCACCCGGCCGCGTGCAACACTACTTCCCGGCCAAACGCCGGCTCATCGAGGCCGCCTTCGAGCGCGGCAACGAGCTGGCCAGCGTTCGCATCCGGGCCAAGGCCGGCTCCGATCTGGAGGCCGCCGATCCACGCCTGGTGCTCACCACCGTCCTGGCCGAGCTCATCCCCTACGACGCCGCCACCGAAGCCCACATGCGCGTACGTCAGTCCTTCCACGCCCTGGGCTTCGCCGAGGAGAGCATCGCGGCCCGGCTGCGCGCCCTGTACGCCGACTTCCACCGCCAGATGGCCGACCTCATCCGCAAGGACCAGCGGGCCGGCCGCATCCCCGCCGGCGTGGACGCCTACGGCTCGGCCCTGGCCCTGGTGGCTCTGGCCGAAGGGCTCGCCGCCTACGTCCTGACCGGCGTCGTCCCGGCCGACGTGGCGCATGAGCGGCTGCTCGCCGAGATCACCGAGCTTTACGACGCCGGCGTCACCAAGCGTTGAGTGCTGCCACGACCTGTTCCTCTTCGTAGGCGAAGTGGGCTTCCAGCAGTTCTGCCAGGCGCTCGAAGTCATCGCGCACCTGGTCATGCTCCTCGCCGTTCAGCCTGGCGGTGATGGGGTGCTCGGTGGTGGCGATGTTGTGCCGGAGGGCTTCGAGGCCAGGGTGGAGGGCATTGGATGGTCCCAGCAGCTCGTTGAGGCGCTGGTTGATGAGGCACCGAGCGCACTGACCAGGTCCAGGTTCGCCGGGTCGGTTATCAGGCAGTTCGGACACAGCGGCCGGCCCTGGTCGCGGGTGGCCGGCTCACGGCGGGTGTTCAGGTTGAGTTGTCGGATTCCGCTTTCGGCTCCGATCTTGGTGGTGCAGAATGCTCAGCCATGACCGCTCTGCGCGCACTGGCCGGCGGGATGGACATGCCTCCCCGGGACGGGGAGTTCGAGGTCCGGTACGTCGCTGAGGGCGACAAGGCTGCGTCGCATCTCGCTTGATGAGGCGGGTGCGGTGCGGTTCGAGGGGCATCGCTGGCGCGGGTTCTGCAGAGGCAGCGGAACTTCCCAGGATTGTGGTGGTCGGCGGGCACGTGGGTTATGAGTCCTGCTGGAACAACGCCAACGCACCACAGACTGGTTCAAAGCGGCGACCTAGGCTGTTATGGCGAGTCGGTCGACTCTGAGCGTCCTTGCGGAGTCGGCCGGTGCGCCTTGGGACCGTCGCCCGCCATGCCCGTCACTCGGCGTCACCGGCCTGCAGCCACAAGGGAGCGAGGCGACCGCGGCCTTCGCGATGCCTATCAGGGGATAGGACGCTCCACGCGACTTTGGTGCCTTCCGGAGAGTGCGGATCGGGGTTTGCGTTTTGCGTTGGGCCGGTAGATCAGGTGGCGGAGGGCGACCTCCGCGGGGCCTCGTCTGCCGCCACGCTCCAGCGCATATGCCCACATGACGGTGATCAGCCAGACGCCGAACGCGAACAGCGCCATGGTCGCCGAGGTGAGGTACGCGCCGAGGCCGAGGCCCCAGGCAGCGAGGATCGGGGCGAAGATCACCGAATGGGCGAGGTAGCACGACAGCGACCTCTTGCCCACCGCTGCCACCGCAGCCAAGGGCCCCTTGCGTCGTCCGGACATCACGTGTGCGAGCAGGCCGAACGCCGCCGCGTAACCCACCCCGCATGGCAGGCCGGTCATCGAGTGAACCCAGACGAGGACGGCGTTCGGGGCTTCCGCGAGCGCCAGGGGAAGCCCACCGGCCCAACCGAGCGCGATGCCCCCGCCTGCCGTACATCCGAGCAGCATCAGGTGCCGGCCGGGCTCTTCCAGCACGCGGTGGCGCGCGGCCCACATGCCGAGGAGGATCGCGATAGGCGGTGCCGAGGACAAGGGTGGCCACGGTGACCCCGGGCCAGGACACGGTCCGCGTGAACATGGAGGCAAAGTAGCCGGGCTCGCCGGACGCCGCGAGGGCGACAGAGCTGTCCGCCTCCGCGGCGAGGTCGATGCCTCCCACAGCGAATTGCACCACGGTGACCGCGGCCAGCGCCAGCACGAGGTACCCGAGCCCGACACCGCACCAGATCAGTAGGGAGCGGTCGTTGCGCCGTAGGGTGAGTCCGGCTAGCAGCAGGGTGAATAGGCCCCAGGTGCCGAGGACGTCGGTCGACATGAGGAGGGCGGCGTGGGCCAGACCGAAGGCGATCATCCACAGGCCGCGGCGTCTCAGTAGGGAGATCGCGGCATGTTCGTCCGAGCCTGCGGCAAGCCGACGGTTGTAGATCTGGACCATGCCGTATCCGATGAGGAAGGCGAACATCGGATAGACGCGTAGGTCCAGTACGACGGCCATGACGGATCGTACGAACTGGTCCAGAACGGCGGCGCCGGATTCTTTCCAGAGGTAGTAGCCCGTGTTCGACAGCACGATCAGCAGCAGCATGGCGCCTCGCGCCAGATCGGGCGCGAATGCTCTGTCCGATGGCGGAACGGCCTGGCTGCTGGTCATCGGCTCCCTCGGCTTCACTTCGGGACTAGAATTTGCTGCATAACAAAGCATCTGCATAATGCAGGTTCTTTCTTGTGCAGATGATGCTCCTAGAGGAGGAATGGTGTCAAGACAGCCACAAGAGCCCCCTGAGCCGGCAGCCCATCAGGAACGAGTGATCCGCGGGCTGTTCACCGCCGTGATCCTGCACGGCAACATCACGGCGAGCGTGCTGGGCATGCATCCCACCGACCTGTTCGCCCTGGGCGTCGTGGAGCTGCACGGACCACTTGGCGCGGGCGAGCTCTCCGAGCGCACGGGCCTGTCGACAGGCGCCACCACCCGGCTCATCGACCGGTTGCAGCGCGCCGGTCAACTCCGCCGTGTCCCCGACCCGGCCGACCGTCGCCGTGTGATCGTTGAGAAGGTCCGTGGTCACGAATTGGACGAGGCGCTGAACGCGGCGTTCGAGCCGATCGAGCGAGGCATGGAAGAGGTCTTGAGCCGCTTCCCCGCGGAGCGGCTCGCGGACGTCATGGACTTCCTTGAACAGACAACATCCGCCATCCAGAGCGCCACCGGGAGCGTCCAGAAGATCGCGAAAACCAGGCGATCAACGCTGGACGCTTCCGGTCCTTAGAGGAATCGGGACGGGGGCGAGGCTGCGACCCGTAGTGAAGACCGTGCCACACCGGTCACAGAGCGCAGGACCAGGATCGTCGGTTCTCACGCTGATCGACTACCCGGACGTTTGAGTTCCTCTCGCCGGCAGAAAGACCTGAACAAGTCCGCTTGAAACCGTCCGGACCAAGGTGTCGTTCCGCAGGTCGGAAGCTGTCCTGGCCGCCAACTTCATCTAAAAGGGACAGGAAGCATTCGACTGCCCGATGTCCTCCCGCGTCGCTCCCGTCCTGTGACAGACGATATTCCCGCCGTGGCGTTCCCCACGGTCGCGTCCCGGCCATACGGACGAGTCGCCGGGCGGGAAATCGACCGAGTGGCCGATCTTCCGGCGGGCCACGCGCCACGAGGCTGTCCTCATGCTTGATCACCTGCAACGTCTCCGTGGCGGCATGGCATCGCTCACCGCGATCACCGTGCTCGCTGCGCCGGCCGTTCCCGCGACGGCCGCCTGACGGCCGCCGACGACGCCATGCGCGACACCTGGACCCCGGCCCGCGGGGCGATCATGTTGCCGAACCTGGATGACGACCCATCCCGCTGCCCCACCGCCGCCCCGGACGGAACACGCCTTTCGGACACGGTACTGGGCGCCTGCCATGACGCGGCCGACGAGGTGGTCAACGGTACGGCCGACCTCGCGGACCTTGCCCGATTGGAGATGCCCGCCCTGCGAAACGTCTCCCCCGAGGGGGAAGCGACGGTGGTTGCCGATCCACGCTCACGCGACAAGGTCCGGATCTTCGTCGAAAGGGAGCGAAGCTGGGTCGTCGCCGACCGGATCCCCGCCGCCGAACTACGCCGTGGCGTACGCCTCGCGATCGAGGCCCGGGATGTCGTCAGAAACCCCGTCGTCTGGTCGGGATTCACCGATCTCACGCTGACCGTCACGGGCTCCGGGGCCACGAGGACCGACCGGGTTCGGCTGCGCGTCGCCCCCGTGCTCCTGCAGCACGATCTCCTCCCGCTGGAACGGGCCGTCGTGGCCGATCCCGACGCGCCCGAAACGCTCGAAGGAGGCAATGCCTCCCGCAAACCCGTGCCGGGAACACGGGCCTACCGCAGGGACCTGCGCCGCGCCCTGGATGACGAGGGACTGCACAAGCCGTTCCGCCTCTGGCCGGCCGGTGGAGATCAATGGATGGGCGACATGTACAAACCCGCCTACGCTTCGATGCCGGGAATGGACGGCAGAGAGCACCGCATCGTGGTGAACCTCAGGTTACCGGCCGTCATGCCTCAGGTGCCCGCACGCGACCGGCCTCTGCGTGACGCCTCACGCCCCGTCTTCACCATGCTGCGTGGGCCCGGGGTGGCCGGCCTCCAGCAGTTCGATGCCGACCGGGTCGATCGGCCCGACGACAACCTCTACTACGGCTCCACCAGCTCCATGGGCAACTTCGGGACGATCCCGCCGCATCAGGGCTACCCCGCCGGCCGGATCGTGTACGGCGGCGAGGGGAAGTTCGCGCCAGACACGACGTTCACCACCATGCTGGCCGCACAGGGCTACCAGGACCCGATCGTCGTGGACACCAGCTGGCTCGGCGTCGGGCACCTGGACGAGTTCCTGCACTTCGTACCCACGCGTAACCGCCGCGGCTGGGCCGCTGTCGTCGCCGACCCACGCCAGGCCATGACCATCCTGCAGAACCTCGCCCGCAACGGCGGGGGGAACCGGCGCCTGGTCGAGGGCGTGGCCCCGTCGAAGACTGATCACCCCGGCATGACCGTCTCCCAGGCGATACGCCACCCGGCCCTGGTCAGCGGCACCCGCATCGCGGCCCGCGGCATCGACAAGGCGCTGCGGCAACTGCGCGAGCAGGCCGGCATCACGGAAGAGGACATCATCCGAGTGCCGGTCCTGTACTACGAAATCACCGTACCCAAGGGCTACCCGCGCACCAACGTCACCGCGGCCTACCTCCCCAACGCGGCCAACGGAATCAGCACCGGCACCGGCGCCTACCTCGCGCCCACACAACACGGACCTCGGCTGGGCGGCGAGGACGCCTTCGTCAGGGCCACCGAAAAGGCGCTCGCGAAGTCCGGCGTCCGTGTCCACTGGATCGAAGACTGGGATTACGCCCACCGCGTCGGCACGGTCGGCGGCAACATCCACTGCGTCACCAACGTCGAACGCAGCCTCCGCAACACCACGCCATGGTGGAAACCCTAGAGAAGCTGACAACGGCAACCGGAACGGCGGAAACGGCAGACCGGGCTCAGGAGCCGTCTTGGCCGAGGGGCGAAACCGAACGGTGTGGGCCACGACGCCGACCCAGCCACCCAAACCGTGCGGGAGTGCAGCATCCACGGCCAAGCGAACCGGTGGCGCCGGCTCGGCCTGGCGACGCTCGGTGAGGAACGAGCGCATGCCTTCGGCGAGCTGGTCCGCACCGTCTGACTGCTCGCTTCCACCCACCAGGAGATTGACCAATGTCAAAATGATCGAGGCGTTCGCCAGCGGCTCCGCACCCGATCCCGCACCGCGGGAGCTGGCGGGCGTCATGGAGCGTGAACGCGAGGTCCTCACTCTGATGGCGGGCGGCCTGACCAACACGGAAGTAGCCGCCGAACTGGTCATCCGCGTCGCCACCGTCAAGGTGTATGTGGGCCGGCTGCTGAGCAAGCTCGATGCGCGTGACCGGGTCCAGCTTGTCATCCTCGCCTGCGAAGCGGGCTTGGTGTCACTGTCGAAGTGATCAAACGACCGTCCGTCAATGCCTGGAGCACTGCTGCGCCACCTGTCTCCTCCGAGTCGCAGTACTTCCGTGATCCAACAACCGGTAATAGAAATCGCCTGGAGGTACGACAGAAAGTACGACACGCGGGGGGTCGATCCACATGGCACCCTCGTGAGAGCTGGCCCGATCGAGACGGTATGGCGCGTCCGCCTCATCGGGCAGTCCTGCGGATCAGGTACGCGGCCAGCGCGGCCAGCCACGCCCACCCGATGATGATCGTGAGGCGCTGCAGCAGCCCGCCGATCGACGGGATGAGCGGAGGCTGAGCCAGCGCCATGGCGGTGAGCACGAAGCCGGTTAGGAACGCTAAGGCGGTCCCTGTCGAGTAGGCGGCCCACCCCTTGTGCCCGGCCGCGGCAAGGCGGTAGGCGACCATACAACAGGCGACCGGCAGTCCCAGGAAGACCGGAGTCCCGAAGAGGTCGTGCAGGACGCCGTGCAGCGTGCGGTCCGGCCCCACCGGCGTTCCCAGCGGATAGGGATGGGCGGTGGTCACCCCGGCGGCGACCGGGTCGGCGGCGAACACCCCGGAGCCGATCATCCCGACGGCGAACAGCCCGATCAGCACCGGCACCCACCATCCGCCGCTGTAGCGCCGTAGCGCCGGCCGCAGCCCGACGGCGTATGCCAGCAGCAGCCCGCCGCTGGCGATGAAGCTCGTGCGCTGCACCCAGCCGAACTCCCCGAGCACGAAGGCGCTCACCGTGTGCCGGAGCGGGTCGTACCCCGCCGGATGGACCGCACTTGTCACCAGAAACACGGTGACGAAGAGCGCAGGACCGATCACCCCGCACGCCAGCAGCCCTCGCTCCCAGCTTGCCGTCGCCCTTGCCTGGGCATTTCCCTCACCATGCATCGGTCAGTTACCCCATCCGCTCGTAGCGGTCGAGCCCTTCCTTGATGGCGGCCGCCACTTCCGCACCGATCAGCCGCTCGGTGGCCAGGAACAGCCGATCGCGTTCGGCGAGGTCTTCGGTCGCCGGGACCGGAGCTCGAACGCCACCTCGCCCTCGGCCCGGTAGCGCGCGACGAGCTTGGACACCCAGCCCTTGGAAACCCCGTACGCGCGGGCGACCTCCGCTTGGGACCGGCCCTCGACGACAGCAGCGGTGATGACAACTTTGGCCTTGGACACCCCGCACACGCTGTGGGTTTCCTATGTCCTGCACCAGCACACTGCAGGGCGCACTTTGATCATAGCCGGACCTGCTGCTTTGCGGGATCGGACTCGTTCTAGAATTTTCGTCTAGAAGCGGAGTGCTCCATACGTGCTCGTGCGCAGCAACCCCGCACACTCCATGATCCATGTACCTCCGGCTGCTGCGACAAGAGCAGCGGCCCCGCCTTGCCACGAGCAGGCGGCGAACGCGGGGCCGGATGCTTAATCCGACTGTTCAGCTCCTCAGCGAGATGAGTTTGCCCGTTTCTACCTGGTCTTCCTCGCCGAACAGGAGGGCGGCGGTCTTTTCGGCCGCCGCCCTCCCATGATCCAGAACAGAAGGCCGTCCTCGCCGCGTTATCAACCTAGGTAACGGTGGCTGATCCCGGCATCAGGACATGATCGCCCCAGCCCGGCAACCTTGAAATCGCCCTGGGTCATGGGTGTCAACGGTGATCAGGCGGCCCGTGTAGCCCTCGGACGTGTCTCGTGTCTGGCCACCGACGTGAAAGCCGACCAGTAGCGGCCTCTTGGGCGCAACACTCGGCGGAACTGCTCGCACATGCCGGGCATGGCCTGGTCGGGCACGTGGATCACCGACCAGAACGCGACCCCGACCCAGGCGCGTGAAGTGCGGGCCGGGGTCGCTTGGGTTTGTTGTCAGCCGGCGCTTTCCGGCGGGGCGGCGCTGCCGGTGTATTCGGGGAGTTCGGAGACCAGGGCGGCGACGTCGGGGATGGTGGCGTACCGGCGGCGGTGGATTTCGGCGATCTTCGTGCCGATCTCCGGGTCCGGGTCGTCGGTGATGTCGAAGGAGGCGAATCTGTCGACCAGCGGCAGCCCGTTGCGGTCCACCTCGAGGTGGACCGGGTGGTTCATCATCTCCTCATAGCCTTCGAGGTCCTCGATCACGGAGATGGAGCCGTATTCGTAGTCCCCGCCGAAGTCGGGGCCGACGACGTGCGACTTGATGGCCGGGATGGCGCGGGCGGCCTCGCGCATGCTTTCCAGAGCGGCCTGCCGGTCCGCCTCCGAGACGCCGGGCTTGGGGGTGAAACGGATGCAATGGTAAATCATCGAACCTTTCCTTTCGGCTGGTGTCCGTCCGGGGTGTCACGCCGGGCGGAACGCGGGGGCGAAGTCGCGGGCGAAGTCGGTGATGTCGCGCGCGGGGCGTCCGGTGAGATCGGGGACGGACGTGTGCACATCGGCGGCCTCGCCCCTGGCGTAGTGGGCGTAGTCCTCGACCAGGCCGTCGAGCTGCCAAGGCGGAAGGATCCCGGTCAGTGCGGCGGTGAACTGGTCGGCGGGTGCGTCATGGAAGGTGATGTCCCGTCCGGTGGCCGCGGTCAGCGCGTGGGCGATCTGGCCGTGGGTCACGGCGCGGGGCCCTGTCAGGGTGTAGATCTGGCCGGTGTGCCCCGTGCCGGTCAGGACGACCGCGGCCGTCTCCGCGATATCCCTGGTGTCGATTGCGCTGACGGCGGCGTCGGCGACGGGCGCGGCGAACCAGCCCTGGGCGATGGTGCCGGCGAAGCCGAACAGCGCCTGCAGGTAGAGGTTGGGGCGCAGCACGGTGTGGTCGAGGCCGAGCCGCAGGAGGTGTGCTTCGACTTCGGCGTGCCAGCGCAGGAACCGGACCGGGGAGCCGGCGTGTGCCGCGTACTGGGAGAGCAGCACGAGCCGGTTCAGGCCGACGTCGCGGGCGGAATCGGCGAACTGGATCTGGAGGGCGGCGGCGTCGGGTTCGGAGGGGCTGTTGAGGAACGCCGCGTCGACGCCTTTCAACGCGGCGGCGACCGATGCCCGGTCCCGCAGGTCGGCGACGACGTTCTGGACGCCGGGGACGGGACGGTCGGGGTTGCGGATCATGGCGCGGACGGTGACGTCGCGGGCCTGCAGGGCGGGAATCAAGGCGGATCCCACGGTTCCGGTCGCTCCGGTAACGAGGACGGTCGGGCTTTTCATCACGGTGTTCCTTCCTGTGGTTTCGCCAGGGCCTGTTCCTCGGCGGGGGTGGTGGTCCCGGGTCAGCGCGTCCCCGCGGAGGCGGGGGCCGGCCGGGTCTTGGCGGTGGGGACGAGCGACAGCGCGAGGGCGATGAGGATGAGCGCGGCCTGCCCCAGGAACGCGGTCGTGAACGCGATGTCCTCCTCGGCTCCCGCGGCGCCGATGGCGATCCCGGCCAGGGCCGCGAGCCCGACCGCGCCGCCCAGTTGCTGTGCGGCGTTGACCAGCCCGCTGAGCAGCCCCGATTCGCCTTCGGCGCTGTCGTGCACCGCCATCGCGGTGGCGTTGACGGCGCCGAGCCCGAGGCCGGCGCCGATCACCACGAACGCGCCCAGCAGAGTGAGGGAGAAGCCGCCGGCCGTCCGGTCCAGCGCCAGCCACACGAAGCCGGTGAGCAGCACGACGAGGGCGACCGGCAGCGCGCGGGCCAGCCCGATGCGCTTGGCCAGCGGCGGCGCGGCGGCACTGCCCACGATGATCATGACGGCGATGGGGAGCTGGGCCATCCCGGCCGCCAGCGGGCTCATCCCGAGTACCTCCTGCTGGTACTGCGGCAGGAAGAAGAACAGGCTCGTCAGCGTGCCGCCGATCAGCAGCACCACCACGTTCGCCAGGACCACCGGCCTTCTGCGGAAGACGCCGAGGGGGACCAGCGGGTGCGCGGAGCGTCGCTCGACCTTCACGAACGCGGCCAGGGCGGCGAGGCCGACCGCGAGACCGGCGACGGTGCCGGGCGCGTCCCATCCGGCCTCTGAGGCCGAGACCATGCCTAGCGCGAGGGCGGAGATCGCGATGGTGATGGTGATGGCGCCGGGCAGGTCGAACCGGCCGGGCCTGCCCGGGGCTGGCGGCGCCGAGCGCCACACGATGATCGCCCCGATGAGGCCGAACGGCACCGGGGTCACGAACACGGCCTGCCAGCCGAGCATCTCGGTCAGCGTTCCGCCGAGGAAGACACCGACGAGGCTGCCGGCACCCGCGACGGCGCCCCAGATGCCCATCGCACGCGTGCGTTCCCCGGACGAGGAGTACAGGGCGAGGACGAGCGAGAGCGCGGCCGGTATCACGACCGCGGCCCCGATTCCCTGCCCGATCCGCCCGGCGATCAGCATGGCGCCGCTGGTGGCCAGCGCGCACCAGGCCGAGGCCGCGAGGTAGACGGCCATCCCGGACAGGAACACCTTCCGGCCGCCGAGCACGTCGGCAAGACGGCCGCCGAGCAGCAGCAGACCGGCGAACGCCATCAGGTAGCCGCCCACCACGATCGTGAGCTCGGCGGCAGTGAGCGCCAGTCCCTCGCGGATCGTCGGCCCGGCGAGGTTGACCATGGCGGCGTCCAGGATGACCAGGAACATGGCCGTCGCCAGGCCGGCCATCGCCACTCCACGCGGCGCCTTCGGGCGGCCGTCCGCCCTGGGGTGCGCTACTCCGTTGCCCATCACTCGGCCTCCTTCGTCTAGAGCGGTGCTCTCTTTTGTTATATCTTCTAACATCGTGGAGCATCTATCACGATCGCGTTCTATGTCAAGAGGCGCTTGAAGTGCTAGCGTTTGCGGAAGCTCATTCGTGGACGTGGAGTGGAGGTCCGTGATGGCCACAGGACAGCGCCGGAGCTCGATGCGAGAGCGCTTCCGCGAGCAGGTACGGGAGGACGTGAAGGCCGTCGCCCTCGAGCAATTGGCCGAGGGCGGGGCCCAGACGATCTCGCTCAACGCCATCGCCAAGCAGCTCGGGGTCTCCGGCCCTGCCCTGTACCGCTACTACGCCAACCGCGACGAGTTGCTCAACGAACTAGTGATCGACGCCTACCACGACCTGCGCGACGCGCTGGCCCGCGCGGCCGCCGGCAGCGCCCACGTCCGCCGTCCCGAGCAGCGGATGCGCGAGTTGGCCCACGCCTACCGCCAATGGGCACGCGAGCATCCGCACCGTTACGAGCTGCTGTTCAGGCCACCGTTCCCCGGCTACGACGCGCACGCCGAGCCGATCGCCGAGGCCGCCTCGACACTCATGCTCCCCGTACTCGGCGTCCTGGACGGCAACGAAGACGACGACGTCCAGTACGTCGTGCGCGTGTGGTCACGCATGCACGGCATCGTCAGCCTCGAACTGGGCGGCGCCTACACCGCGATGCACATCGACGCCGACGCGCTGTACACCGATGAGATCCAAACGATCACCGAGCGCTACCACCGCAAGCCATGAGGCTCTGGATGGGGTCGATGTGCTGGTCAACCACCGAGAGGTGCGTGGCCGGAGCGGACCTGGTGATCCCCAAGGGTGATGTTCCCGGAGCTCTTCTCCGACGGCCCAGTTTGTCCATTTTCGGGCGCGGAGCCTGAGAGCGGCGGTTCTGGCTCAAGTGGCCAGGGCATCGCGTCCGGCCAGAGGACTGTGTTCACCGTTTGCCCACAGGCGGGATCGGTTTCAGCGTGATCCGGCGCCGGGTCGAGCGCCGTCCCGACAGGTTCAGGAGCCGATTGGCGCATCAGTGGTGACCGCAGCGTCGCCAGTGGCCCACGGCTACTTCAAATTCGCTGATGGTTGATGTTGGTGCTGGTCATGCGGGATACCGAGTGCCCCGCGCATGTCTGCCCAGCTGAGGCGGGCACCACGCAGGTCAGCGCGGACTAGGGCCTGTCTGAAGTCGAGATCACTGGAGGCTGCGCATCCAGATCACTGCTCCTCGCAGATGGAGGCCGGCGAGGTAGCTCTGGGATGTCTTGTCGTGGCGGGTCGCGATGCCGCGCCACGCTTTCAGCTTGTTGATCAGGCGTTCGACAGTGTTGCGATCTTTGTAGAGCGCGGCGTCGTGGCTGACCGGGCGCCCTCCGGCGCTTCTTGCCCAGGACCGGGACGAACCGGGGGCTGTCGGCGGCCTGCCCCTCGGTCAGGATGAAGGAGAGCGGGCGACAGCGCGGATCGGAAGCGAGGTGGACCTTGGTGGTCAGGCCGCCACGCGACCGGCCCAACAGGGCCTCCTTGAGACGGGCCCGGTGTCATCGCCGGAGGCGCCACCGTTCCTCCCGGTCAGGGTCGGACGTGTCCTGTACACCTCCGACCTGCGGCTTTCGTTCCCTCTCGCGGCCCCCTTTGACGCCTCGGCGGCCTTCTCCAGGGACGACAAGACCTCCTCCCCAACTCGCATGCCCGCGGCGTCGTGATGACCAGGGGCGACCGTAGAGTCCACGCTGACCAGGGACAAGTCCGTCTGACCCCGCTGGGCCGCCTCGGCGATCATCCCGTCCATCAGGGCCTGGAAGACGCCTGTGTCACGCCACCGGACGAAGCGGTCGTAGACGGTCTGCCAGACCCCGAACTCCGCCGGCATCTCCCGCCACTGGGCACCCGAGCGGAACTTCCAGATCACGCCCTCGAACTGCTCCCGCAGATGCTCTGGATACGGGCCGAACCTACCCACTGGCAGGAACGGTTCGATCAACTCCCACTCGTCGTCCGTGAGTTCCCTACGAGCCATCCCCGACCTCTGCCAGCTGTCCTGTGTCACTGAATTCTTGGGCGTGTGTCACCGAGGCCCCAGCGGTGGAGCCTCGGCTCTGGGGCGCAAGCTCAGGTCAGGAGCAGGCCGACGCCGATCAGCAGGGCGGTACAGGCCAGGGCCGCGACGACCAGGACGGTGCGCCTGCTTGCACCGCTGAGACTGAGCGCGAGGGCCACCGGGCCGATCGGAGCAGTCTTGTTATCCATGTCTGTCTCCTTCATGATCTGGGTGATCTTGGCTTGGGTGAATTCGGTTGCTCAGGGGGCCTCTTGCCGCAAGGCATCCCGCAGACGCAGTAGTTCGCGGCGGCGGCGCCGCGCCCGTACCAGGGCAAGCACCGCGGCGGCGGTGAAGACGACCCCGCCCGCGGCGGTGGCCACCAGGTCGGCGGTGCTGCCGCGGGCTGCAGCCAGCGCCACCCCGCCCGCGGCGGTCACCACGGTCGCCGCCAGCGCGATCCGGGCCGACAGCACCCGGTCCTGGGCGAAAAGCGGCCGACGCCTGCTCAGCACCCAGCCGGCGAAGAAGGCCCAGGCCAGCCCGATGGCGATCAATCCGGCGAAGACGGCCTGAGTACGCGTCGGCAGAGTATTCGGCTCGGTCGCCCACAGCACCGCGATCACGGCCGCGCCGCATCCCCCAGCCAGGCCCACTGCCACGTGGCGCAGCCGGGAGCGCAGCGACACCTCCGTGGCCAGCACGCGCTCCAGCTGCTCGGGCACCGCCCGCTGCGCTGCGCGGTTCCGCTCGCTCATGCCTCGTATCCCTTCTCGGCAAGGTGGTTGCGCAGCAGGTGCCGGGCGCGGTGCAGCCTGCTCTTGACCGTGCCGGCCGGTACGCCGAGCACCTCCGAACAAGTGGCCAGCGGCAGGTCCTCCAGATGGAAGAGGATCAGTACCTCGCGCTCCAAGGGCGGCAGAGCAGCAAGACCTGCCTCGATCTGCATCGTGGTGAGTACCCCGCTGAGCTCGTCGTCGGCGACGACAGTCGTGGCTTCCTCCATGGCCGTCTCCGGCGCCCTGTACGTCTGCCGCAGATGGTCTGTGACCGTGCGCCTGGCGATGGTGAACAGCCACGGGGCGAACCGCTCCGGCTGCCGCAACCGCGGCAGACCGCGCACCACAGCGACCCACGCCTCCTGAGCAAGATCGTCCGCGAGGTGCGGAGAGCCGACCATGCCCCGGACATAGCGCCACAGCGGGGTGTGCCAGATGGCCACCAGTTCGCGGAACGCCTCCGCTCCCCAAGCTGACAGCGCACCACCAGCAACCCTTCGTTGCCCACCACACCTCCCTCTGCACCGTCCGTCACACAGACAGTCGGCATTCCGAGCGGAAAGGTTCACAAAATCCTGAGGATCCAGTCGAAGCGCCGGTCGGAAGAGGGATCTCACCCCTTGATCACGACTTAAGACACGCCCTAGCCGCAATGCCGGTTAGTTAGCGGGCCAGGTGGTAACGGAAGTGGACGACTCTTGAGCTGACGGTGCACATCTCGACGAGTTCGACATCCACCCGGGACTCGCGCTGGGAAAGAACGGAATGCCACCGCCAACCAGCGCTGGTTCCTCGACGCCGACCGACGCATGTGACGAGGAGATCGACGAGTACGCGGCGCGCCCTGGACGAGGCTCGGGAGGCACTGGCCGGCCTTGGGGTCTGATCGGAAGCCATACGGAAGACAGCGCATGGGCCACGGCGGACTGCAGGTACGACTGTGGCTGGCCGACGCCCGCGACGCCGGGCTGATGTTGCTGCCCCCTCATCAGGGCTGGCAGGCGGCGCTCCTGGCGGCCGACGTGATCGTGGGCGACCACGGATCGGTCACCTTCTACGGAACAGCTCTGGGTCGTCCCACCCTGCTCGCGTCTTCCGGCCGCGAAGCGTTGGAACTGGATCCTGCCTCCCCCACCGCCGCGCTGTGCCGCAAGCTGCCCCGGCTCGGCCCGCGCCAGAACCTGCGACGACAGCTCGACATGACCATGACCGCACGCCGGACGTACGACGAGGCGGCGAGGCGGACACTGGGCATGGCCGGGCAGGCCGAGGATCTGCTGCGCCGCCTGGCGTACCGACTGATGAGCCTTCCGGAACGCCGGGCCCTCGCCACCGTCACGCCGCTGCCCCGAACCGCGGGCGGAACGCGACGACGTGCTCGCCTTCCTCGTGGAGACCGAGGTCGGCGACGGCCGGGTCCACGTGCGCCGCTTCCCCATCACCCCCGAGCACACCCCGGACGATCAGGTACGCGAGCTGCATCTCGTCGTGGACGCCGACATCCTGTACAGGCGACTCCTGCCGAGCGCGGCGATCATCGTCGGCCGGGACCCCGCAGGCTGGGCCGAGGAGACCTTGCGACGCCATCCAGGCTGCTACCTGGCAGCCGAGATCGTCCACGCGGAGCTGATCCGCTTGACGCTGCGGGATGGGCGAAGGTTCCAGGTGTCCCCGGCATCCTCCGCTCGGGGCGATCCCCTTGATCCACGCTGTCTCGCCTCCGCCGTGTACGGATGGCTGACGACCGGCCGAGAGCCGGAAGACATCGCCCTTCAGATGGGTGGCCGGGAAGTCCTCATCAACGTCACCCCCCCCCCCGCTCCTTTTGAGGCCCCGTTCAGCTCGCAGCAGCCAGATGTGCCTGCGGGGCCCCGGCCTCCGGAGGTTGGCCGAGGCGAGGCGGATCGCGCCGGCCGACGCGTACAGGGTCAGCCCGCGGCGCGACAACCTGGCCCGCGGCTCAGCCGCCGGTGAGGTGTCCTGGCGCCACACGTGGCCGCAGCCACCGCATCGGTGCCGGCGGATCGTGACCAGCAGCGGCGTGGGCCGCCAGCCGAGCGGCTCGTGGGCCGGGCGCCGGGTCACGGTGTCCCGCGGGGTCCCTTCACAGCCGCAGCGGTGACACCAACGGTCGGGTTCGACGACCCGGCACGAGAGGACTGCGCGCTCGGGCTCGAGGCGCTGGCCGTGACGACGAGCCCAAGCTCGTCGAGGCGGCAGAAGGTTGTCGGATCGGGGTGGGCGAACGCATCCGAGTGCTCACCGACGGTGGCGTCGGGCACGTGGCGGTTCTTTCAAGATGAGCGTGCAGGAGCCTTTCCCCCTTTGGAAACCTCGACATCCATCTGTGACCGCCGCGCCGGCTACACCCTCATCTGGCGAAGAGCCGCTCTAGCCGCGACTACACCCCAGTCCCTGGGAGTAGGTCATCTGTCGAGGGATCCGCGATCACGGCCGATGGCGGAAGCTGATGCGCATCAGCCGACTGTCAGCCCAGTCTTCGAGCCGAGTCGGCCGGATGGTGCCGGGGTCGTGGGGTTGATTGAGATCCGCGACGATCTCGGCCAGCACGGCCTGACGTTCAGCTGGGTCGGTGACCGGCGTGGCCCGTGCAGGCAGATCGGCACGGATCCCGTTCTTGAGGTGGAAGGTGAAGTTGGGATGGGCGAGAAGGTTCGCATGCCAGTCGGTCGCGGCACCGCCGGCGCCGCTACACAGGTAGGTGGTGCCCGCAGCCCGGTAGAAGAAGATCTCGATGCGGCGTGGCCGGCCGGTGCGTCGCCCCAGCGTCGTGATGTCGATGATCCGTTCTCTGGTGCCCGCGGCGGGGGTGATCTCGATGGCTCGTCGGACGTGGTTGGGCAGGTGGGATGAAGACGCGTCCCGTGCGGAGTCGTTCGACCCGGTCGTGTCTGGAGTGCTCATGCGGTCTCGGTCTGAAGGGCGGGGCCGAGGAGGAGTCCACCGTCGATGACGTACTCCGACCCCGTGATGAACGACGCGTCCGATGACGTGAGGAACAGGAGAAGCCGGGTGACGTCAGTCGGCTCCCCGAGCCGGGGGATGGCGAACGGCTCGGGTGAGTAGAAGTCGGCGATTGCCGCGACTGCGCCAGCTGCTGGTTCGTGGATGAAGGAGGTCGCGATCACGCCGGGGTGGATGGTGTTCACCCGGATGTGGTCGCGGCCGAGCTCGAGTGCTGCCGTTTGGGTGAGGCCTCGCACGGCCCACTTGCTGGCGACGTACGGCGCGTAGTGAGCCGTGCCGCCCAGGCCCATGGTCGAGGCGATGTTGACGATGGCTCCGCCTGTTGCACGGCGCAGAGCGGGGGCTGCGACCTTGATGCCGAGGAAGGTCCCTGTGAGGTTGATGTCGAGGATGCGCGACCACGTGGCCTGCTCCGTGTCTTCGATTGTTGCAGGCGGGTTCTGCACGCCCGCGTTGTTGACGAGCACGTTCAGGGCGCCGAAGGCGCTCTCGGCGGCTAGCACAGCGGCGGACCACGCGCTCTCGTCGGTAACGTCAAGTCGGGTGAAGCGAGCGCGGGTCCCGAGCTCGCCGGCGAGAGCGGCGCCGCGTTCGGCGTCGATGTCGCCGATCACCACGTTCGCTCCCTCCGCGTGAAAGGCGCGTACGTGGCTCGAGCCCTGGCCGCCGGTCCCACCGGTCACGAGCACGGTCTGGTTGTCGAAGCGGGGCATCAGATGTTCCTTCGGTACGTGGGTGAATGACCGAGATCACCAGTGATGAACGGCGGCCAGTGGTGAGCCGGGCGACTCACCATCCCTGGACACTAGGTCGGCGGCAGTGGCGAGTCAAGCCACTCACCTCGTATACTCGGCCCATGAGCAGGGTCGTGACGACGTATCACCAGCGCGTCGCCCAGGAGAAGCGCGCGCTGATCGTGACGGCCGCGACCGCACTGTTTCTCGAGTTGGGCTACGACCGGACGTCGCTGGCGCGGATCGCAGAGCGCTCGGGCGTTTCGCGGGCCACCTTGTTCAAGCAGTTTCCGAGCAAGGCTGCCCTGTTCGACGCCATCGTGACCGAGTCCTGGTCGACCGCTGACGAGGAGGAGGATCCTCCGCCAGCAGGCAACGTCGTTGACGGGCTCAGCATCATCGGTCGCCGTTACGCCGAGCTGCTAGGCCGTGCCCAGATGACCGATCTGTTCAGGATCGTCATCGCTGAACTGCCGCGGTTCCCTGAGCTGGCCCATGCGCAGTTCTCGCACGGGAAGATGCCCTACTTCGAGTCCGTGCGCAGCTACCTCCTGGCTGAGCACGAGGCGGGAACGGTGCGGGTCGAGGACGTGGACCTCGCAGCCACCCAGTTCCTGGGCATGATCTCCAACTACGTCTTCTGGCCGACACTCCTAGTGCCGGGCTGGGAGGTGAGCGCCGAACGCGTCGCTCAGGTAGTCGACGAGGCCGTCCGCACCATCGCCGCCCGGTACGCCGCAACTGGACCAGGGCCGTCGACCCAGGGCTGAGTCCCACCGACCACGAATGAGTCCCACCGCGACAAGGAGCTGCTGCCTAAGCAATCGAGGCTGTCGGCCCCAAGGACGATCGCGAGGCACCCCCCGGGACGGACACCGAAGGAGGGGAGTGCCGATGTGTTGACCCAACTCGATCAGCCTGGCATCAGCACGGCCGACAAGAGTCTCAGCGGCGGACCCCAACGTCCACGGCTCCGCTCCGGGTGGAAACTCCCAAAGAGAGCATGAGGGGTGGCCCAGGACCCACAGGCCCATGCCCGCGGCTACACCGTCATCTGTGAAGAGCCTGATACCCAGTAGCCTGCGGCCATGACTGAGATCCTGACGCTGACGCCCGATGATGCCTTGGCGATGCTGCTGGAGGGCAACCAGCGGTTCATCGCCGGCGCGCCGGAGCACCCCAACCAAGATGCCGCCCGCCGGTCCGAGACCGCGCCGGCGCAGAGCCCGTTTGCGGTGCTGTTCGGGTGTTCCGATTCCCGGCTGGCCGCGGAGATCATCTTCGATCGGGGCCTGGGTGATCTGTTCGTGGTCCGCACGGCCGGGCACGTGGCCGGCACCGAGGTGCTGGGCAGCATCGAGTTCGGGGTGAGCGTGCTGGGCTGTCCGCTGGTGGTGGTCTTGGGCCATGAGTCGTGCGGGGCGATCGCGGCGGCCTGTGCCGCCGCCGATGGCGGCAGCACCCCGGCCGGGTTCGTCCGTGACGTCGTCGAGCGGGTGATGCCGAGCGTGCTGGCGGCCCGCGCCGCCGGACACGATCAGGGCGAGCAGATCCTGCATGAGCACATCCGGCACAGCGTCGACCTGCTGCTGGAGCGCTCTCGCGTGCTGGCCGAGCGGGTGGCCGATGGCCGCCTGGCGGTGGTGGGCCTGTCGTATCGGCTGGCCGACGGCAGTGCGCGGCTGGTCACCGCGCATGGCCTGAGCGGGGCTGCCGTCTAGATACGCGTCTGTATGGCGACCCCCGGATTGCCTGGGCGAGCAGGGCACTGCACGGGCTCATGAAAGTGCCGGGGGAAGCGCTGTTCTCGCGAGAGAACACTGAAGACGATGCCGCATAGGGTCGGCCTCCAAGACGTAGGGGCTGGTGAATCCAGCCGAACCTACCCTAACGTTAAGGTAGACTAAAGAGAGCGGCTTCGCCGCTTATCGCGCCAGGAGGGCCCATGAAGCGCTTCCGCATCACACTCGTTGATGACGGCGTTCTGTTCATCGCGGCCCACCGCAGCCGCGGAGACGGTTCGTCGGTGCTCTTCGAAAGGGTCGATGACAAGAGCGGACAATGGGTGGTCGTGAGCGACATTCACCGCGACAACATCGTCACTCTCGAAAGCCTCACTGACGCCTCGCAGGCATGACCGACGGTCTGGACACTGGGCACGCACGCGCCAGGGTGCAGGTCGGCGTTGCCCTACCGCTCTCCGATGAAGGACTCGGGCAGGATGCGCAGCGTGCCCGTCGTGCCGCCGTCAGCGCGCGGCTTGGCGGCGGCGGAGATGTAGGCGGCTGGGATCGGTTTGCCGTCGCGGGCCGTCTGCACCACCTCGGCGTCGCAGACCACGCAGAACGGACCGTGCCGCCATCCAACGATGGACACCTGTGTGCCCCGCGCGTACTGGGTCAGGGCCTGAGGGTGGAACTCGATGTCGGTGCCACCACAGGTGGCGCAGGTGTCCGGAACCGAATCTCGCAGCCAGTTCGCCTTGCAGGACTGGCAGGAGACGACGATCCCCTCGGCCGTACGGCTGCCGTTGAGGTCCTCGCTCTCGCCACATGACGGGCAGACGATCTGCCGAGCCATCGGCTGCTCCCTTCCCGACGTCGCCGCGAAAGCGGGGTATCGTCACCAGAACGCCTCGTGCACCTACGCACACAGCTTAAGTTAACGTAAGGGTAGGTTGCACGCTCAGGATATGGCGAAGCGGTGAGTGGCGGATACGAACAGCGGAGGAACGGATGTCGGAGGGTCTGGTGCAGATCGGCGAGGTGGCCGAGCGGCTCGGGCTGTCCTTGCGGACGATCCGGCACTACGAAGAGGTCGGCCTGGTGGTGCCCGAGCGCACACCCGGCGGCTTCCGCCTCTACAGTGAGACCGACATCGGCCGACTGGCCCTGGTGAAGCGGATGAAGCCGCTGGGGTTCAGCCTGGAGGAGATGCGCGACCTGCTGGACATCACCGACCGGCTGGCCGCCGGCGACACGGACCCCAGCCTGGCGGCCAGGCTGCAGATGTTCGAACGGGCGGTCGCCGACCGGGCCGACAAGCTCCGCGAGCAACTCGCCATGGCCAGGGAGTTCGCCGAGCAGCTGCGCCGCTCACGCCTGGACGCCGCCTCTGCGGCTTCTTCCCGGTGAGCACGATGAAGCGGTGAGAGGTTTCTCACCCGCCATTCTGCTCGACCGTACTCTCACGTCACGGTAGTTTATGTGGAGCTCGCCGCTGTCTGCGCGAGCTTGGCCGGGCATCCACGCGCATCGCGGGCGCCCGCAAGCCGACGGCGTTCTACCCGGGGGAATTCATCGTGCTCGTCCAGCCTGCCATTGATCCGCACCGCTGCGACAGCATCCGGTAACCCCTCATCCTTCCCTGACATGGCGGTGTCACCGCCATGTCACAGCGCTGCCACATTGCCGCGTCAGCCTGTCCTCGTAGCTCCATGCCCTCTGTTCGCGTCGTCGCTTCGCGCTGCGCGCCTGCCCTATGGATGGTTGTGTTGTCTTCTTCTGCTGTGGCCACGCGCCGCTTCCGTCTCCCGGACTTGCGGCATCTGACGCCCAAGGTGCTCCGCGTCGAGATGCTGTCCGGCCTGGTGGTCGCGCTGGCGTTGATTCCCGAGGCGATCTCCTTCTCCATCATCGCCGGGGTGGATCCGAGTATCGGGTTGTTCGCCTCGTTCACCATGGCCGTGGTGATCTCCCTTGTGGGCGGCCGATCCGCCATGATCTCCGCTGCGACCGGCGCGATCGCTCTCGTCGTAGCGCCGCTTTCCCGCGAGCATGGGCTGGGCTACCTGGTTGCGGCGGTCATTCTGGGCGGCATTTTCCAGGTCGTGCTGGGTGCGCTCGGTGTGGCCCGGCTAATGCGGTTCGTGCCCCGTAGCGTGATGGTCGGCTTCGTCAACGCGCTCGCGATCCTGATCTTCATGGCCCAGGTGCCCGAGCTCACCGGCGTGCCATGGCCGGTATATCCGCTGGTGATCGGTGGGCTGGCACTGATGGTGTTCTTCCCTCGCATCACCAAGGCGGTGCCCGCGCCGTTGGTGTCCATCGCCATCCTGACCGCCATCACACTCGGCGCCGGGCTGGCCGTGCCCACCGTGGGAGACAAGGGCGCCCTGCCGTCCTCACTGCCTGTCCCAGGCCTGCCCGACGTGCCCCTCGCCCTCGGCACGCTCGCCCTCATCGCCCCGTACGCGCTCGCGTTCGCGCTGGTCGGGCTGATGGAATCGCTGATGACCGCCAAGCTGGTCGACGACATCACCGACACCCACTCGAACAAGACGCGCGAGTCCATCGGCCAGGGCATCGCCAACATCGTCACCGGTGTCTTCGGCGGGATGGGCGGCTGCGCCATGATCGGCCAGACCATGATCAACGTGAAGAACGGCGCCCGCACCCGAATCTCCACCTTCTGCGCCGGCGTCTTCCTCATGATCCTTTGCATCGCCTTCGGGCCATGGGTGTCACAGATGCCCATGGCAGCCCTCGTCGCGGTGATGATCCTGGTGTCGGTCGGCACCTTCGACTGGCACTCCCTCGCGCCCGCCACCCTCAAGCGCATGCCGCACGGCGAGACCCTCGTCATGGTCGTCACCGTCGCCGTCGTGGTCGCCACCCACAACCTGGCCATCGGCGTCGTCGCCGGCAGTCTCACCGCCATGGTCGTCTTCGCCCGCCGCGTCGCTCACCTGGCCAACGTCACCGCCTGCCTCGACCCCGACGGCAAGCAGGTCGTCTACGCCGTCACCGGCGAACTCTTCTTCGCCTCCAGCAACGACCTGGTCTACCAGTTCAACTACGCCACCGACCCTGACGACGTGGTCATCGACCTGACCGACGCCCACATCTGGGACGCCTCCTCCGTCGCAGCCTTGGACGCGATCGAAACCAAGTACGCCGCCCGCGGCAAGAAGGTCACCATCGTCGGGCTCAACCAGCCGAGCGCCCACCTCCACGGCACCCTCGCGGGGCAGCTCACCGGCAGCCACTAGAAATCGGCTCGTGGAGACGGGAAGGCATCACGCAGGATGCTCCTATCGATCACGTTGAGACGAAGGAGAACCTTGATGTCTTCCTCCCCTGCTCTGCCCCTGCCGAGCATCATGCGTCCCGGCTCCGGAACCCTGCTGATCGACTCGGCATACGCGGGCGACCGCCACCGGCAACACGTGATGGCCCAGGCCATCGTCGACGAGTGGACGAGCATCGGCTGGCCGGAGGGTTCTCTCTCCTTGCGGTGCCATCTCAGCACAGACGGCGAAACGGTGCTCACCTACGCCGAGTGGAGCAGTGACGAGGCCCAGCGGGCGTACGCCAGCCGCCACCTGCGATCAAGCACGCCGCGGCCCAGCGTCTAACCCATGCCGTCTTCGTACAGATGGAACGCCGCGGCGAGGCCCCCGACGACCGGGTGCAGAATGCGGTTGCCCGATCCCTGCCCGTGAAACAGCTTCTTGACCAGGTCTGGCCGCCATCAAACCCGGGCAGGTACTGCACCGGCTCCTATCCGACCCCGGCCTTCTCGCCAAGGCCGCCCGCAAAGACCTCAAGCCAGACCAGCAGCAGCAGCTTCTGTGGGCCAAACCCTGCCGATCGTGGAAGTCTGCCAAGTGGACTGCCGCCGACACGCCGCTCTTGGACGAGTTGGCCAGCCTCATGGACCGTACCCCCACCTTCGGCCACATCGTGGTCGACGAGGCGCAAGACCTAGGCCCTATGCAGTGCCGCGCGCTCGCCCGGCGCGGCCACGGCGACTCCTTCACCGTACTCGGAGATCTCGCCCAAGGCACAGCCCCCTGCGCCGCCTCTGACTGGCCCACGCTGCTCGAGCACCTCGGACGTTCCGACGCCAGCCTGGCAATCCTCGACCGTGGCTTCCGTGTCCCGGCCCAGATCATCGGCTACGCCAACCGGCTGCTGCCCACCATAGACCCCACGCTGACCACGCCATCCTCGATCCGCCACACTCCAGGCAGCCTCAGTATTATGCACTGCAGCGAGGCCGACCTTCTGTCCGACATCGTCCAGGCCTGCCGACGGGCATCGAAAGGCGACGGCTCAGTGGGACTGATCGCCGCCGACCCGCACCTGCCCGACCTGCACGAGCGCCTGAGCGTCAAAGGACTCCAGACGACACTCCTGGACCGGGATCGCCAGGCCGCGTTCGGCCACGATGGCGAGCACAGCGTCGGCGATCTCGTTGCGCCGCTGCTCGTGATGCGCCCCTGGCCCGCGAACACGCCCGACTGCCACCCAAACGCCTTTCCGATGTGTTAGCACTGACTTGCCTGATCAGTGTAGCTGAGTGGAACACGATGCGACGCCCACCTATATGGGCCACGCCGACTGAGCCGTCCAGGCCACGGTTCTCAAGCGCCCACCGCCAGGCCGCCTTCTGGAGTTCCCGGCCATCACGGGTCCCGTCCTCGCAGGGCTCAGAAGACTCCATGCCAAGGGCGAGATCACCATCAACGCATTCCGCCGGCACCACCGCAGTATCCCCGGTCTCCGCATGACGATGCAGATCTGCGTACCGGATCTGCCGCATCAGCGTCTTGTACGCCCCGACCAAAGCACCACAGGCAGCGGGATCAGCGCCGCGGCCAGTGGGCTCTCTCCATGGGCCAGTGCAAGCTCATGCATGTGACGGAACGAGACCACCGCGGCGATCATCGAAGATCGCCTGCGTCCGGACGGCGGCGCGGGAGAATCGCACCTACGAGGTGTCCTTGAAACGGGCGGCTGGAAGCGTGAAGAACTCCCATCCTCCCAGTTCAAAGGGCACCTCACGCCATTTCCCGGACTTCGCCTCAAGATTCACGCCGTGGATCCAGGGTGAGGATGAAGAATCGGACTTCCATCGACGCACCCACTCCCGCTACAGGGTCGGCAGCAGGTGGTCCGGCGGTTAGCGTAGCCGCTCTTGCGCGCCCGTCGTCCGGCTACGTCCAGCGGCGGATCGCGTCGATCGTGGTCTCCGGCGAGGTGTTGAAGCAGAACCGGATGCCCGGCTCGGCCGTCACCAGTAGGTTGATCAGCCGCTCGAAGAGCACGGTGTGCTCCGGCAGCGCTCGTAGGCCGGCCCCGATCATGGCCAGGTCGAAGGGCCCGTCGAAGGACAGTCGCTCGCGTACGGCTTTCTCAGCTGCGTCCTGGTCGGTGCTGATGAGGCAAGGCACAGTGTCCAACCCCGCCGCGCGCAGCGCCGCCTCGCCCTGTTCGATGCGGGTGGCCATCGTCGCTTCGTCGAGGCCGGGGTGATCGGAGAGGTCGATGGCGCTTGGGTGCAGGCCGAGGGTCAAGATCTTGGTCATGTGTGCTCCTACCAGGGGACGGGTCCGTTGCGGTCGAAGAAGCCGCCCGTCGGCCCTTCGCGGTCCAACGTAGCCATCTGGATGACTGATTCGGCGGCCTGCTCGACGGTGTGCATGCCCGTGTGCCGGTTCATGTCGGTGGCCGGATTGCCCGGATCGGCGGCGTTGATCTTGAAGCCAGGCAGCGCGCGGGCGTACTGGGAGACGATCATGTTAAGTGCGGTCTTAGACGAGGCGTAGTCCAGGCTCAGGAAGCCGGACTCGGGACGCGTAGGGTCGGAGGCGTGGGTCAGGGAGGCGAGGCTGCTGGAGACCATGACAATGCGGGGATGGTTCGATTCGCGCAGGAGCGGCAGGAACGCGTGGGTGACCCGTACTGGGCCGAACACGTTGGCTTCGTACAGGACCCGCAGCAGGTCCGCGCCCACGTCGGCGGGATCCAGCAGCGGGCCGCCGACTCCGGCGTTGTTGACCAGTACGTCAAGACGGCCCGTTCTTCGGGCCACCGTCTTGGCCGCAGCTGCGACGGAGTCATCGGAGGTCACGTCAAGCTGTATGAATTCGACGTCGAGCGCCTCCGCCGCCCGCGTGCCACGTTCCCGGTCGCGGGCGGCTAGAAACACCCACCAGCCCCGTTCCGACAGGCGACGTACCGTCTCCCTGCCCAGCCCTTTGTTCGCTCCGGTGACCAGCGCCACCGTCTTCGTATCCGCTGCCGGTGTGTCTGCCGGCACCGGCTCAGCGCCGTTGGTGTCCGTTGTCATGATCTGATCGTCGGGGAACGCGCCCGCCTCTCACCAGGGCCGTCTTGGCCTGGGACTGGCCGTACCACCCGGCGTGGTCGATCGATGCGGCAGGATCGAGGGGTGAATCGCACCGAGCTCGCCGCCGTACTCCGCCAGGCCCGCTCCCGCCTGCGACCGCAGGACGTCGGCCTGCCGTCGGGCACCCGCCGCCAGGTGCGCGGCCTGCGCCGGGAGGAGGTGGCCATGCTCGCGGGGCTGAGCGTCGATTACGTCGTCCGGCTGGAGCAGGGGCGCGGCGCGCGGCCGTCCGCACAGGTCGTCGCGGCGCTGGCGCAGGCTTTGCGGCTCGACGACGACGACCGAGAGCTGGTGTTCCGCCTGGCCGGCCACGAGCCGCCACAGCCCGGCCGTATCGAAATGGTCGTACGGCCGAGCGTGTTGCGGCTGCTGGACCGCATGGCGGATCTGCCGGTGCTAGTGCTGTCGGCCAAGGGCGACGTGCTGGCCTGGAACCCGCTGGCCGCGGCGCTGCAGGGCGACATGTCCGCCTGGCCCCGGCATCGGCGCAACCTCGTCTGGCAGCGCTTCCTCGGTAGCAGCCGCTGCCAGATCGCCGCGAATCCGGGCGAAGACGAGGCCGCTGCCCGCGCCGCCGTCGGCACCCTGCGTGCCGCCCAGGCCCGTTACCCGCGTGACGCCGACCTCGCCCGGATGATCAGCGAGCTGCGCCACAGCAGTCCCCGGTTCGAGGAGCTCTGGAGGGAGGGGCGTTTCACGGCCTGGCGTGCCGCAACCAAGACCATCCGCCATCCCCGGCTCGGCGCGATCACGCTCGACTGCGACACTCTCCTGCTTCCCGACACTGATCAGACCGTAGTCGTGTACTCCGCCGAACCGGGAAGCCCGCAGGCCACGGCGCTCGACATGCTCAGGGTGACCGGGTTGCAGCAGTTGTGAGGTCTCCTGCCCGAGACGGCCCTGCTTACCGAGTGGTATTACCTGCCGCCGGAGACTGCTCGATGCCACCGCACCAGATGCGACGGATATCCCGGGTAGCGCGAATGTCGGCAAGCGGGTCGCCGTCGATGAGGACCAGGTCGGCGCGCATCCCCGGCTCGACGGCACCGCGGTCGGTCAGGCCGAAGGCCCGGGCTGCCAGATGGGTGGCCGCGCGGAGCGCTTGCACGGTGCTCAGCCCGGAGTCCACCAGGAGTTCGAGCTCGTGGTGCAGGCTTGCGCCGGCCTCGGGCTGGAACGGCACGGCGGCGGTGTCGTTCGTGTCGGTGCCGGCCACGATACGCCCCCCTGCCTGGTGCAGCAGGCCCACGCTGCGGCGGGCGCCGGCGAATCCATCCGGGCGGCCGGCCGCTGCCGCGATGCCTTCCATCATGGCCAGGGTGGGAATCACGGTGCGGCCACTGGCTGCGATCCTGGCCACGACCTGCGGATCCAGCGGTGGGCCGAGCGGGACGTGAGTGATGATGTCCGCGCCGGCATCGAGGGCCATGATGACGGCCTCCTGCGACACGGCGTGCACCACAACCCGCATGGTGTGGGCGTGTGCCGCGTCGACCAGGGCTGTCATGGAGCGCTGGTCCGGGCCGCCCTCTCCCGGATCAGCAATGATCTTGATGTACTCGCAGCCTTCGGCCAGGCGGGCCGCGACAAACGGCTTGGCCTGCTCGGGATGGGTCACGATGGCGTCGGACGGCATCGTCGGGATACGCGCGTGGAGGCCACCTGAGCCGATCGCCGGGGTACCCGCGCTGCGCAGATCGCTCCCACCCGATGTCTCACGCAGCGCGGCCAGCCGCTGCGGTGGGTAGGTCCCCATGTCCAGGGCGGTGGTGACGCCGTACGAGCAGAGCTTTTCCAGCGTGTTGTGACCGCTGAGGTGGACGTGCGCGTCGATCAGTCCGGGCAGCAGCACACCATTGCCTGCATCGACGACCTCAGCGTCGGCGGCGTCGGTGCCGATCACGCCGCCGTCGATAACGACCGTGCGCGGCTCGGACAGCTGTCGTCCGTCGAAGATCCGCGCGCCGGCGATGGCGATCCGATCAGTCATAGCTCTTCCATACCTTTCTTCATGGGCCTGAGCTGGTCCTCCGTGAGATCAGCAGGCTTCCGTGTGTCTGGGGTGCGGCTGTCGCGGGGGTGCCCGGGGGCGGGCGTGCCGTTTCTCAGTGGTTGCCCTGCGCCTCGTCGCGACCTGTTGGGTAATGAGCACCGTCTGTCTCCGGCGCACGGTCATTGCTCAACGTGCGGTCCGAACGCGCGCGGAACGACCACCACAGCGCACACAGTGCCAACAGCCCGGTGGCGAACGCGGCGTAGCCGATGCCGGTAGGGCCGGCCAGGCTGTAGCCGAGCGCGCCGACGAGGCCGGCCGTGCTGATGCCGAGATAGATGGTGCTCTGGTGCAGGCCGAGCACAATGGGCGCCGCGTCGGGCGCCGCCGCGGCGAGGCGCAGCTGCTGCGGGACGTTGACCATCCAATGCAGCATCGCCCAGAGGCCGACACACAGCAGCGCGAGTGGCATGGTGACCGCCGCCAGCGGGACCACCATGACGGCGACGGTGAGAAGGGGCGCGACCACCACGATCGTGCGCTCCGGACCATAGCGATCCGCCAGCCGCCCCGCGAGCAGGTTACCGGCCACAGCACCGACGCCGAAGCCCAGCAACGCCACGAACTGGCGACCAGGGTCGCCCCCGGTCGCAGGCAACAGCACCTCGTCGATGAAGTTGTACACCGTCCAGCTCGCGGTCAGGCACAGCCAGGTCGCCAGCAGGGTGGCCAGCACCCGCCGATCCCGCAGCGGCGCCAGCCGATCCCTGAGCGCGACCGCGGGTGCCCCATCGAGCGCCGGCAGCAGCAGGATTCCGGCCATCGGCAGCGTCGCGGCGACTACGAGCAGGCCGAGTACCAGTCGCCAGCTCGTCGTGCTGCCCAGCCACGCGCCGATCGGGAGACCCAGGACGATGGCGGCCGTCAAGCCACCAACGACGAACGCCACGGCGCGCCCCTGCCGGTCTCCAGCGACCAGGCGGCGCGTGACCGCGAGCGCGTTGGCGGTGTAGACACCAGCACCCATGCCGGCGACCACGCGCCCGGCAACCGCACCCGGGAAGTCCACCGCTGCCGAGGTCAGGCCATTGCCCACGGCGAACACGGCCAGCGCGACGAGCAGCACCTGCCGCGGCGGCCGGTGCCCGACCAGCGCGGTGAGCAATGGTCCGCCCAGTGCGTACGCGAGCGAGTACACCACGATCAACTGCCCGGCGACGGCGCGGCCGGCGTCCAGGTCCATACCGATGTCCCCGAGCATGGGCGCGATGACGAACGTCGAGACCCCGACGGTGAAGTTACCGCAGGCAAGCGTGAACAGCTTCGCGTTCATGCGGGTCCTTTCCGCGACACGGCTGGACCCCGTTCGGAACAGGTGAGGACCTCAGTCGTGTCGTAGCCGGGTGTGCTCGGCCGGATGGTGGTCGTGACCGGGTAGCAGGCATGGCAGGGGTCCGGGTCCCCGCGAACGGGACGCAGTCATACGGCGGCGGTCTCGTCATGGGCGAGCCTCCAAGCTGAGGTCAGATGGTGGTGGAAATGGACTGCGTCCAGGGGGCGTCGAGCCGGCTGCTGCGCTCCGTCGACAAGGGCAGCGCCCCACAGAGCCGCGGCCAAGCAGAGTCGGCGTGGTGGCGGTCAGCATCAGGCAGACGACGTCGAGTGCGATGCCGATCGCACGGCCAGCGTCGCGGTCACCGGCTTGCCGGCCGATCACGGCCCTCGCCCCTCAGGACCGCGATTCGCGCAAGGTTTCCCGTGCTTTGCGACGCGGCTCCTCCCAAGCCTCGGGGACGTCGGCATCCTGCTCCATCCCTCATCTGCGCTGGACTATCAGGAGCAACCCCCTCAATCGGGGGATTGCTGAGGGAAGCCTCCGCGAACGGCGAAACTCACGCGTTCGAGCAGGCCGTGGACCTGGTGCCAGCGTTCCAGCGTGGTCTGGGCGCGGGGCCGGAACCTGTCAAGCCTGGTGAGACGTCAGGCCACTTGCGTGCTTTGTAGCGAGGTGCCGCTTTCGGGTGTCGCGGGTGGCTGGTTAATCCACACCTTGGTCAGCAGCGGTGGCGGGTAGGCCCGGCGGCCGTGGAACCGTTCCGGATGCGCCGGAAGCCGTGTGGAGGGTGGCGATCCGGCGGGCCTGGATGTGCACGCGGTGCCGTCATGCACGGAGGCGGGCGTGTGCATCGCGATCCCAGAATGATGATGCTCGTGATTGTGGTCGATCGTCGATGGACGACCCCCTCAATCGAGGGGTTGGCAGGAGGAACAGGAGGCAGGCATGCTGATCTGCATTCAGCCGCTGTATGTGACCCAGCACCAGGGAGGCGTGATGACCCGCTCGCAGCGCTACGCCGAGATCGTGTCGGCTGCCGAGCGCTCGGCGGACGCTCTGGAACTGTTCGGCCATGCCTCGGCCAGGTTGCGGCGGGTGGTGCCGTTCGATGGTGCCGTGTGGTCGGCCACCGATCCGGAAACAGGCCTGGTCACCGCACCCATGCAGGTGGAGAACCTCGGCTCCGCCGAACGGTGCGCTGTTTACTGGGAGAGCGAACTGCTGGAGGAGAACGTCCTGCCGTTCCGTGACCTGGCCCACGCTGCCGTGCCGGTGGGCGCCCTGCGTGCCGCCACCGGTGACTCGCCCGCGCGCAGCGCTCGTTTCCGCCGCCTGCTCGGTGACCAGGGTGTGGATGACGAGCTGCGCGCCGTTCTGCGCACCGGCGGTCGACCCTGGGGGTCCGTGAGCTTGTTTCGTCTGCGGGGCGCGCCCCCGTTCGGGCCGGATGAGATCGCGCTGCTCGCCGGGCTGTCCGGGCCACTCGCTGAGCTGCTGTGCCGCTTTGCGGCGCAAGGCGGGCCGGACGACGGCCGCGGCGCCAGCGCGCCCGGTTTACTGCTGTTCGACGAGCATGGTGAGGCCACGTCGATCAACGAGGAGGCGCGAGGGTATCTTGCGCTGCTGCCGGACGGTCCGTCCACACCATCGTCGCTCGGGCTGAGACTGCCCATCTGGTTGACCAGCACGGCCCTTCAAGCGCGGGCCATCGCCCAGGAGCGCGACCACGGCAACGCCCGTATTCGCCTGCGGACACGCGATGGGCGATGGCTGACCTGCCGTGCCTCCTGCCTGAGCGGTCCCTCGGGACCGACGGGAGGGCCGGTGGTGCTCGTCATCGAGCCCGCCGCGCCCGCAGACCTGGCGGGCATCGTCGCCCAGGCGCACGGGTTGACGCCCCGCGAGTTCGAAGTTGCTCGGCTCGTGGCACGTGGTCAGCCCACTGCCGACATCGCGGCGGTCCTGTTCATCTCGCCGCACACCGTCCGCGGCCATCTCAAGGCGATCTTCAGCAAGATGGCGGTCTCCAGCCGCGGTGAGCTCATCGCACGGCTGTTCGCCGAAGAGCACCGGCCACCGGATGTCACTGGCGGACCCTGAACAAACGATTCTCGTCCTTCAAGCCATCGAAGAGGGCTGCCCTGCCCCCAACCTTCCGGCCTGCGGACCCGAGTTGGGTTCGTCTCGGAAGGACAGGTGTGGGTGGCAGGAAAGAGGAAGAGTTTCTCCCCGGAGTTCCGCGAGACCGCGGCCCGCGAGGTGGTGGATAACTCCCGGCCAATCGCGGATGTAGCGCGTGAGATCGGCGTGCACGATACGACGTTGGGTAATTGGGTCAGGGCGTACCGCAAGAAGCACGCCGCCGACGCGGTGCCGCTTGAGCTGTCCGATCGGGCACGCTTGCAGGAGTTGGAGTGCGAGAACCGCGAGATGCGCCAGAAGATCGCCTTTCTGGAAAAGTTGCGGAACACTTTGCGTCGGAGCAGCGGTGAGCGACAAGTACGCGTTCATCGCCGCCGAGTATGCCGCCCGCAAGGCCGCCGGTACGGCCGATGGAAACGCCGGGGCTGGCCAGGCCGCCATTTAGCGAAGAAAGCCGAGGCCGCTTTGAGGATCTCGTTGGCGCGCCGCAACTCTGCGTTCTCGTCCCTCAGCCGCTTGATCTCCTCCGCCTCAGCCGTGGTGGTCCCGGACCGTTGCCCCGCGTTGATCTCGGCCCGGCGCACCCAACTGCGCACCGTCTCCGCCGTTCCGATGCCCTACTTCGCCGCGACCGCCTTCATCGCGGCCCGTTCAGTCGGGTAGTTCGGCCGGACCTCCGCAACCATGCGCACCGTACGCTCACGAAGCTCGGGAGGGTAAGGGGATGGACGTGCCATGACTCCATCGAACCCCGACCTGTTCCGGCACCGAGGCGACGCTGACCGTGTCGGCGCCGACGATGTCATCCACGCCGTACCGGGTGCGCAGCGCGAACCCAGGCGCGCCCGGCCCGTACGCACGGATCCGACACATCCGCAGGTCATACCACGGGTTGGCGAGGTCGGGCTGCGGCGTCCCGAAGACCGTGGCGGGGATGCTCACCTCGTACAGGTCCCAGAAAGCGACCCCGATTTCTTCGGGCACGACCAGAGCGACAGAACCAGCGCTCACGGCCGTCATTTCAATGGCAGACCTTCTGAGCGCCCTGCGCGGACGACTTCCGCACTGGGTGCCGATCACGCTCGAGACCACGCAGGGGAGCACCATCCACGCGGGCCGGGTGGGCGCATCCTCTTGAGGCGTGGCTTCGGTCTCAGGTCGGCAGGCCGCGCAGGCCGGGTCTACCGCACGCACCGGTGCGGCCTGGTGGTGCTCAGCCGATGAGTGCGAAGGGATCGGCGTAGAAGCGTTCCAGCACGCAGGTGGCGGCGGCGACGACGGGAGCGTCGTCGTCGAGAGTGCTCGGTTTGATCAGCTGGTCAGCGTCGAAGTCGCGCCGCATCCACCGCCGTGCCTCTCTGCGGATCTCGGTGATGTGGTCGGGGACCAGTAGAGGTGTGCCGAAGACGATGATCTGGTCGGGGGCGAGCAGATCATGCACGATCGCGACGGCCTCGCCGATCGCGCGTGCGCGGTCGCGCAACAGGTAGTCGGCCAAGGAGTCACCGCGCCGGGCGCGCTCGGCGAGGTCATGGACGGACCGCTCCTCGGTGAGCACCCCTTCGCGCAGTGCCCGGCTGATGATGGCGCGATCGCCGGCGACCGACATCAGACAGCCACCGCGGCCGCATTCGCACGGCAGTTGTGCGGGACGGGAGAGCGGGAGATGGGCGATATGCCCCGCACCCTCGTTCTGGCCGTGGTGGAGCTCGCGGTCGATGACGATGCCGGCGCCGATCACGTTGCCGATGTACAGGTGCACGAAGTCCCGCACGCCGGGATCGACCCCGAACCACATCTCTGCCCGGCACAGGGCACGTTGGGTCGCATCGACGACGAGCAGGCCGGGGAAGCGACCCGCCGCGAGCGCTGGGATGTCGACGTCGGTCCAGCCGAGCATGTCGTGATCGCGGATGCGCCCTGAGGCGGCGTCCACCCTGCCTACCGTGGTGAAGCCGGTGCCGATGATCTGCGCCGACGTAGTTGGGACGAGGCCGGCCACACGTTCGGCGGCCTCTCCGACCACGGTTGCGGGGTCGAGCTCGCCCCCGTGCGGGATGCGTATTTTGTCACCCACCGGCCGACCGCGCAGGTCCACCAGGCCGACGGTGGTACGCCGCAGACCGACGTGGATGCCCACGGCGTGGAAGCGCGCGGAGGCGAGGTCGAGCGGCACCCGCGGCCGGCCCGCGTCTCCTGATGTGAGGGCGGGCAACTCCTGGAGAAGCCCCGCCCGGGTCAGCTCCGCGGTGATGCGGGTGGTCGTGCCCGAGCTCATCGAGAGTCGTTCGGCGAGATCGACGCGCGGGGCGGGCCCCTCTTTGAGCAGGGCTCGCAAGAGCGCGGCCACATTGTGTCTGCGCACGTCGTACGTCGCCGCAGCCCGGGAGGGCACGCTCGGGCTCCGCATGGCATCAACCCTCTCGTCGACCGCCTTCATATTTTCTGTTTGCTTGAATTAAACCCCTGGAGGTCGGGGGCTGCAACGACTGCACCGTTGCCTGGGCAATCGTATCAGGGGCTGGTCTTGGCGATTAACTTCTGTTAGAAGTTTATATCTCAGACCTCATCAGGGAGGAACGGCATGACCGATGAGAGCACGCCCTCGCGGCGTTCGATCCTGCTCGGCGGCGCGGCCGTGGTGGGCGCCGCAGGTCTCGACCTGCTGTCCGCGCCCGCCGCGGCGGCCACCCCACGGTGGCGCAGAGGGCGCTTTCCCGGCGACCCGGGCCCGGGCAAACTGGTGTACGGATCTTCCATGGGGCCGCAGCAGACGGTGCCCGACTTCGAGAAGGGCCTTGGCACCACGCTGGGGTGCCACCGGAGCTACTTCAAGTATGTCAACGGGGAGCAGTGGCGCGACATGCGGCGCGTCGCCATGGACGACATCAAGCACCATCGCATTCCTGTCATCTCCACCAAGCTGCCGGGCCCCTGGCAGGAGGTGGCCGACGGCAAGCACGACGTCTGGCTGAAGGACGTGGCCAGGGCGCTGGGCAGCGTACCGGGCCCGGTGTGGTTCTGCCTGCACCACGAGCCGCGCGGTGAGCAGACGCCCGGGGCCTACCGCGCGATGTACCAGCACGCCGCCCCGATCCTGCACCAGTTCAAGAACATCGCCGTGACCCCCATCCTCAACGGCTGGATCTGGCAGGGCGGCGACGACGTCGAGGCGTGGCACATTCCCGAGGCCGATCTCATCGGCGTCGACGACTACAACCCCTGGTGGACCTACGACACCACAGAAGCCGAATATCGTCCGTGGAAGACCCCGGAGACGATCTGGGGCGAGCCCATCGCCACCTGCCTCGAATGGGGTAAGCCGCTGTTCGTGGCCGAGTACGGCGTGCGCACCGCCTACCAGGAGCCGGGCAAGTCCGCCGCCTGGCTGGCGCACGCCTACGAGTACGCGCTGCAGCAGGGCCTGGTCGCGCTGTCGTACTTCAACTCGGGCGTGGAGTCCCCCAACGGCACCTGGGTGCTGGACGGCGAGCGGCTCGACGCCTACAAGAAGCTCGCCCACCGCCCCGAATCCGTCCATCCCGTGTGAGGACCACCGTGATCGAGCAGCAGAACGCCGTCGTCGTCACCGGCTCGTCCGGGCGGCTCGGCCGGGCGGTGGTCGAGCACCTGCTGGCGACGGGTGTTCCGGTGGTGGGCATCGACCTTGAGGGGCCCCCCGCGCCCGGCTTTCGCGTGCACACCATGGCGATCCGGGACCCCGGCGCGCTGCGGCCGGTTTTCCGGGGCGCCCGCGCCGTCATCCACCTCGCCGCCATGCCCAACCCGCGCGCCGGTCCCGGGCACACGATTTACACCGTCAACACCACGGCGACCTACGCCGTGCTCGATGCCGCCCTCGCGGAGGGCGTGCCCCGTGTGGTGACGGCATCCAGCGGCGCGGTGCTCGGGATCTCCTCGGGTCCGCGCGAGCTGTCCCCGCTCTACGCCCCGGTCGACGAGGAGCACCCGGTACGTCCACAGGACGGCTACGCCCTGTCCAAGCAGGCCGACGAGGCCGCCTGCGCGATGTTCCATCGAAGCACCGGCCTGTCCGTGGCGGCGCTGCGCTTCCCCGCGATCGGAACCCCCGAGCTGTTGCGGGAGCGCGTTCGCCGCGAGCGTGCGGAGCCGGGGTTCCTGCGCCGTGGGCTGTGGGCCTACGTCGAGGTGCGCGATCTGGCACGGGCCTTCGCCGCCGCCGTAACCGCGGAGGGCATCGGATGGGAGGTGTTCGCGGTGGCGGCGGCCGACACCCTCAGCGAGATACCGACCGAGGAGTTGCTGCGCCGCCACCACCCGGGCACGGCCCTCCGGGGCTCGCTGCCCGGCTGCGCCTCGGTATGGGACGTCAGCAAGGCGGGCAGGATGCTCGGCTGGCAACCGGGGTACACCTGGCGGGAGGCGGAACACGTACCGGTGTGAGGCGACGGGCGGCGGCGATCGATTCAGGGCGCCGTCGCCCTGAGCGCGAACTCACCGATGAACCGGTCGACCTCGGCCACGTCCGGTGTCTCCGGACCGGGCGACCGGCAGGTGGGGGCATCGATGAGGCCGCGGCGCCAGGCGATGGCCTTGCCCATCGCGAGTGACCGGCCCGGCTGCGGCCACCACTCCTCCAGCCAGGCGGCGAGTCTGGCGTGCAGGGTGCGGGCGGTGTCGCGTTCCCCCGCGTCCCACAGGCGCAGGATGCGTACGTAGAGATCGACGAAGCCGCCACCGGGTTGCACTCCCACCGCGCCTGCCTCCAGCGCCTCGGGAAGGTCGATGCCGGCGTTGCCGGCCAGGCACGGGACGCCGTGCCTGGTGAGTGCGCGGATGTACGCACCGGGAGAGCGGCATTCGACCTTCACCGCGGCCAGGTTGGGATGGTGGGAGCGCAGCTTCGTGAGGTCTTCTGGGGTGAGCCGGGTGCCGGTGGCGCGCGGCACGAACTGCACGATCACCGGCATCGGCCCGGCCGCCTGCAGCACTGCGGCCAGATGGTCGAGAACCATCTGACGCGCAGGGGAGCCGAAGTGGGGCGGCAGCACATTGATCGCGCCCGCGCCGAGGTCGGCGCACCGCCGGACCTGCCTGACGGCATGATGCGTGGCGTGCTCGGCCACGGAGGCGATCATGAGCCGTCCCGGTGGTACGGTCCCGGCCAGGTCGGCCAGCAGGTGCAGCCGCTCCTCGTCGTTCAGCGCGAAATACTCGGAGGCGAAGCCGGGGAACATGACAGAGCCGACGCCCAGCTCCCAGGTGTGCCTGCTCACCCGGCCGAAGGAGCGGCGGTCGAGTGAACCGTCGACGCCGAAAGGGGTGGGCAGCACGGGGCTGACGCCCCGGATCGTCGCATGACCTGCGCTCACGCCGATTCCGTGAGGAAGTCGAGCCCAGGGGTGAGGCCGGCGCCGAGGCCGGGAGCCATGGACAGGGGCAGGCTCGCCCCCATCACGGTCTCCGGCGGCGTGACCACCGCGGCGCGGTCCACGTCCTCGCCGTACATGAGCTCCACCAGCGTGAAGTCAGGGTGGATGGTCGCCAGGTGCGCGCACACGGCGGTGCTGATCGGGCCGCAGGGATTGTGGTAGGTCACGTCCACTCCTGTGGCCTGTTGAGCCAGGCGCGCCAGCGGGGTCAGTCCGGAGGTGTACTTGGGGTCGAGCAGCAGCACCCTCAGGTGCCCGGTGGACAGAGCCGCGGCGAGCTGCTCGGCGCTGTGGATGGTCTCCCCGCCGGCGATGGGCGCCTTGGCGAGGGCAGCCAGCCAGCGCATGGCCTCGGGGTCGGTGACGTCCACGGCGTCCTCCAGCCAGGCGACGCCGAGGTCGTCCAGGCGTGGGACGGCCGCGGCGAGCTCCTCCCTGGAGAGCTTGTGATGCACGTCGATCATCAGCTCGGCGGCCTCGCCGATGGCCTCTCGCACGGCCTGAGCGATCGCGAGCCCGGTGTCCACGATGGACCAGCCCGGCAGCGGGGGCCCGTCGAAGGGAGCCACCTTGATCTTGCCATGGCCGTCGGCGACCGCGGCGGCGGCCTTGATGGCGAAGTCCCGGGGCCGGCGCCTGCCGCCGCTGCGGTTGATGTTGGCGTAGACCGGAACGCTCTCCCGCTGCTCGCCTCCGAGCCAGCGCCACAGCGGCACTCCTCGCGCCTGCGCGGCGATGTCGGCCAGGGCCATGTCGAGGCCGCCGATGACGGTGCGCCGTAGGAAGCGGGTGCGGGGGTCGCCGTGCAGCGCGCACTCGCGGCGCAGTTGGTCGCAGAGGTCCTGCCCACCGGCCACCGCGTCGGTCCCGAGCACTCGGGAGGCCAGCCGTGCGACCGTCTCCGGCACCTGTTCCGGCCACCCGCTGTCGGAGCACTCTCCCGTTCCCACCAGACCGTCCTCGGTCTCGATTTCGAGGAACATCCACGTCGATCTCTGTGTCGCGCGGAAGCGGCGCAAGCGAAGGTCGGTGATCCGCAGGCTCATACGGGCTCCTCATCGAGGCAGGCTATAAATTTCAGCCAGAAGATAATAGCCTCCGGCCCAGCGCGTCAATGGCGGCCCTCCCAGGAGCCTCCATGGGGCGAATGCCTTGACGCCGACGTTGCCCACAGATTAACTTCTGTTAGGAATTAACTAGTTGAGCAGCTAGAAAGCTCAGCCGAACGGCCTGGCCCGCCGACGCGCAACGGAGGATTCCACCATGAGCAACCATCCCGGCCAAGTGCCGCGACGAGACTTCCTGCGCTGGAGTATGGCAGGTATGGCGTTGCTGGGCACGGGCGTCAGCGGCTGCACCTCCGCCGTCGAACGCGAAGCCAGGAACAAGGGCGCCAGGGCGGGCTCTCGGGGCGGCCGGCTCGTCATCGCACAGGGCACGGACATCATCCCCAAGACCGTGGTCAACCAGTCCGCCCAGAACGCCACGTGGCGCAGGCAGGTCTTCAACAGCCTGATCCGCCTGGACAGGAAGACCCACGAGATCCTCCCGGAGTTGGCCACCGCATGGGAGACGAGCGACGGGGGCCGCGTGATCACCTTGACTCTGCGCGACGGCGTTACCTGGCACTCCGGTCGTCCCTTCACCGCCGACGACGTGCGCTTCTCCATGGAGTTTCAGCGCGATATGCAGCCGCCGTTCGCCTTCGCCTGGCTGCTCAAGCGGCTGGCCGAAGTGAAGGCGGTGGACCCCAGGACGGCCCGGCTGGCTTTCGACGAGCCGGTGAACAACCTCTTCGATGCGCTGTCCCTGATGATCCTCCTGGATCGGGAGTCGGCCAAGGAGCTCATGACCGGCGCCAAGGTGATCGGCACCGGCCCGTTCACCTTCGGCGAGTACCGGCAGGGCACCAGCCTGCAGCTCGACCGCTACGCGAAGTACTGGGAATCCGGCAGGCCAGATCTGGACGGCGTTCTGGTGCGGGTGATCACCAAACCTGAGGCCCGCATGTCCGCACTGCGCTCCGGCCAGGTGCACCTGGCTACAGGGGTCGGCCCTATGGAACTCAAGCAGGTGGAGGCCGACCGGAAATTCACCGTTACCCCCTACGACACCTACAGCTCCGGCGTCTACCTCGGCTGCAACGTCAACGCGGACCCGCTGAAGGACAAGCGGGTACGGCAGGCGATCCACTACGCGCTGGACCGCCGCAGGATCAGCGACGAGATCTACCGTGGCAAGGCCACCCCGAACGCCACCACGTGGTCGGCCGGCAGCCCCGCCTACAACCAGCGGCTCGCCGACCACTACGCCCGCGATCTGCCCCGCGCCCGGAGGATGCTCGAGGAATCCGGAGTCGGGGGTGCCGAGCTGGTGTTGGAGTCGGCGCAGGCGGTGAGCAAGGCCGCGGAGATCGTCGAGTTCAACCTGCGCGAGGCCGGGCTGCGACCACAGCTGCGCGTGCTCAACGCCACCCAGCAGCAGGAGCGCATCGAGAACCGTACCTTCGAGGGCATGTTCATGGGCCAGCACGGCTACACCAACCTCTCCCCCGCCAACCTCCTCTACAGCGCCATGCCGTACCGAACCACCCAGAACCTGTTCAATTTCGCATCGGAGCAGTACGAGAGGCTCGCCGCAGCCACTCTGAGCGCAGCGGGGAAGGACGAGCAGCGTGCGGCCTACGACGCCGTCACCGCGTTCGTCCTGGACGAGGCGTTCTGCTGCGATCTCGTGCACGCCACTCCCACCGCCGTCACCACCGGCGTCTCGAACTGGGACTATTCCGTCTGGGACGACGTGCTCCTGGGCAACTCCACGGTGATCTGACACGTGCTGTCCTACTTCATCCGCCGCCTTCCGACCGCGGCGCTCACCGTCATCCTGACCTCCGTCGTCGTCTTCCTGTTGGTCGGCCTGCTGCCCGGCAGCCCCGCTTCGGTCATCCTCGGTGAGCAGGCCGATCCTGCCGCTGTCGCCGCCCTGGAAGAGCGCATGGGCCTGGACCGGCCTCTGCTGTGGCAGTACACCGACTGGGCCCGCGGCCTCATCACCGGAGACCTCGGCGCCTCCTACGTCTCCGGCGCGCCGATCGCCGAGACCCTCGGAGTGGCGGCGGGCGCTACCGTGGAGCTGGCGCTGGCCAGCCTGGTCGTCACGGCCGTCACCGGGGCGGCGTTCGGCATCGCCGCGGCCACCGTACGACGGCGGGTGCCGCAGGCCCTGCTTCGCGGCGCCAGCGCGCTGATCTTCGGCGTGCCCGAGTACGTCCTGGGAATCCTGCTCATCCTGGCGTTCGCGATCACCGTCCGGTTACTGCCCGCGGGTGGCCGCGAGCCGCTGCTCGCCGACCCGGGGATCGGCATCCAGTACCTCGCCATGCCCGCCATCGCACTGGGCCTGCACTCGGGCGTGGTCGTGGGCCGGTTCCTGGAGACCGAGCTACGCGGGCAACTGGAGGAGGAGTACCTCGACACCGCGCACGCCAAGGGCGTCTCCGCCCGCCGGGTGTTGTGGAGGCATGCGTTGCCCAACGCGCTGCCGCCGGTCATCACGGTGCTGGGCGTGCGCGTCGGGCACCTGCTCGGCGGCGCGGTGGTCATCGAGGCGGTGTTCGCCTGGCCCGGACTCGGCCAGGTGCTGGCGAACGCGGTCGCGAACCACGACTATCTGATCATCCAGGACCTGGTGGTCTACTTCGTCGTCGTCTTCATCGCCGTGCAACTGGTCAGTGACCTGATCCATGCGTCCCTCGACCCGCGCGTCAGGCTGGACGGTGAAGCATGAGAACACCCCGGGCGCTGCGCTCTCCCGGCGGTGCGGCGGGAGCCGCGACCGTCCTGGTCCTGGTCGCCGCCGGCCTGCTCGCGCCATGGCTCAGCCCGTACGCGCCCGATTTCCAGCAGACGGGCGCGGTCCTGCGGGGGCCGTCCGCCGGACACTGGTTCGGCACCGACGACCTCGGCAGGGACGTGCTCTCGCGGCTGCTGTACGGCATCCGGCAAGATGTGATCATCATCGTCCTGGCGGTGCCGCTCAGCAAAGCGATCGGCATCGCCATCGGGTTGCTCGCGACCACGCACAAAGCCGCCGACGTGCTCGTTCAGCGAGTGCTCGACCTCAAGCTCGCCTTCCCCACGGTGATCCTGGGCGCGGCACTGGCCGCGTTCCTCGGCCCCGGCTTCTCCACCGTGCTGATCGTCATCGTGATCAGTGGCATCCCCGTCACCGCCCGGCTGACCCGGACCGCCGTGCTCACCGAGCGCGAGCGAGGCTACGTCACAGGTGCCCGGGTCGTGGGAGCCTCGCGCACCGCGATCCTGGTGACGCACATCCTGCCGAACGCGGTCGACGCGCTCGTGGTCAACTTCGTGATGTCCGCGGCCGGCGCCGTGTTCCTGGAAGGCGCGCTCAGCCTGCTGGGCTTCGGCATACAGCCGCCCGCCCCATCGCTCGGCGGCATGATCGAGAAGGGCCTGCCGTACCTCGCGGAGCAACATTGGGGCGTGCTCGCGCCCATCGCCGTGCTCACCGGGCTGGTCATCGGACTCAACCTGCTCGGCGACGCACTCAACGCGGCCCTGCGCCGCGGATGACCCGGAAAGGCGCACATGGACGGCAACCAGCACACCGGCGGCACGTCACCGCTGCTTCAGGTGCGCGACCTGACGGTCGAGTTCCCGGGGCGGGAGGGCGGCGTGCAGGCCGTACGCGGGGTGGGCTTCGACGTCCATCCCGGCGAGTCGCTCGCCATCGTCGGCGAGTCGGGCTCCGGCAAGTCGGTGACGGCCAGAAGCGTGCTGCGGCTCGTACGCGACCCGGGCCGGATCACCTCCGGCTCCATCCGCTACCGGGGGCGTGACGTCCTCGACATGTCCAGAGCCGAGCTCACCCGGCTGCGCGGCGGCGAAATCGGCATGATCTTCCAGGACCCCCAATCCTCGCTCAATCCGGTCATGACCATCGGAGCACAGGTCGCGGAGGCCGTACGCGCACACGGCCACGACCGCCGCCGCGCCCGGGCCAGAGCCGCCGAACTGCTGGAGCTCGTCGGGGTGCCCGACCCTGTACGGCGGCTGTCCGACTATCCCCACCAGTTCTCCGGCGGCATGCGCCAGCGCGTCATGATCGCCATAGCCCTGGCCGGCGACCCCTCGCTCATCATCGCCGACGAGCCCACCACCGCACTGGACGTCACCGTGCAGGCCCAGATCCTGGAGGTGTTCGCGCGGCTGAACAAGGAACTGGGCACCGCCGTCGCCGTCATCACGCACAACCTCGGCCTGGTGGCCCGGCTAAGCGACCGGGTCCTGGTCATGTACGCGGGCCAGGTCGTCGAGGAGGGCCCGGTAGCCACCTTGCACGACGCGCCGCGGCATCCGTACGCATGGAGCCTGCTCAGATCGGTCCCCCGGCTCACCCACCACTCCGACCGGCTGGCATCCATCCCAGGCCGGCCGCCGGACCTGCGCCGTTCCCTGAGCGGCTGTGCCTTCGCGCCGCGCTGCGCGTTCGCGGAGGACCGCTGCCACGCCACGGCCCCGTCGCTGACGGAGCGTGCCCCCGGCCACCGCGCGGCCTGCTGGGTCACGGACGATGGGCTGCGACTGACCGTCGCCGAGCAGCCGGCCACAGACGCCGAACCCGATATTTCCGCCCAGGCGGAACCCGGCCGGCCCACCCCCGCGCGGTCGTCTCCGGCGCCCGGGCCCGCCGCCGACGTTCTAGTCCTGCGCGACGTGCACAAGAGCTACCGGCTGCGTGGACGTGGGCTCGGGCCGCGCGCCAAAGGGGAGCTCAGGGCGGTACGCGGCGTGAGCCTGCGGCTGCGCGCCGGCGAGACCCTCGGGCTGGTCGGTGAGTCCGGCTGCGGCAAGTCCACGCTCACGCGGATACTTCTCGGCCTGGAGAAAGCCGACTCCGGCTCCGTGCTGGTCCAGAACCACGATCTGACGGCGACCGGCGGCCGCCGGCTGACGGAGCTGCGCCGGCAGGTGCAACTCGTCCTCCAGGACCCCTACGCCGCACTCAACCCGCGGCACACCATCGGGCGGCTGGTGGCAGAGCCGCTGCGCATCCACGGCCTGGCAGAACCCGGCCAGGCCGGGCGCAGAGTGGCGGAGCTGCTGGAACTCGTCGGACTCGACGCGTCCATGACGGCTCGCCTGCCGCGTGACTTCTCCGGCGGCCAGCGCCAGCGCATCGCCCTGGCCAGGGCGCTGGCCGTGGGCCCGTCGGTGCTGGTGCTGGACGAGCCCGTCTCCGCGCTGGACGTCTCCCTACAGGCCCAGATCGTCAACCTGCTGCTCGACCTGAAGGACCGCCTCGGCATCGCGTACCTGCTCGTCGCCCACGACATCGCCGTCGTCCGGCACATGAGCGACCGCATCGCCGTGATGTACCTGGGACAGATCATGGAAGAGGGACCGGCTGAGGAGGTGTGCGCCCGGCCGCTGCACCCCTACACGGCCGCGCTGTTGTCCGCGGTGCCCGAGCCCGATCCCGCGGTCGAGCGGCGGCGAAGCCACGTGCCACTGCCCGGGGAGGTGCCCAGCCCGCTCTCGCCGCCCTCCGGCTGTCCCTTCCACACGCGATGCGCCCTGCGGGCGGGACGGGACATCTGCCGCGTGGCGCGGCCGGTCGCGCGCGAGATCGCACCGGGCCGCCGGACGGCGTGTCACTTCAGTGAGGAGATGGCGTGAAGATCAGCGATGTCCGAGCAGCGCCGGTGCGGGGCGGGCGGCGTACCTATCTGTTCGTGCTGGTGGACACCGACGAAGGCGTGCTCGGCATCGGCGAATCGGGGCTGGCCAGTCGCGGGGCGGCGGTGTGCGGGGCGCTCGACCACCTCAGGCCGCTCCTGATCGGGCAGGACCCGCTGCGCACGGAGCATCTGTGGCAGGTGATGTCGCGTGGTGGCTTCTTTCCCGCCGACCGGGTGGGAGCCTCGGCGATCGCGGCGGTCGACCTCGCGCTGTGGGACATCAAAGGCAAGGCGCTCGGCGTCCCCGTGCACGTCCTGCTGGGCGGCCGGGTCCGCGACCGCGTCCCGTGCTACACGCACGTACGACCCGAGAAAGACGGGCCCGCTGAGGTCGCGCGAGCCTGCATGGCGCTGCGGGAGGCGGGGTGGCGGGCGTTGCGGCTGGCACTGCCCGCATCAGGGGAGACGTTCGAGCCGCGCTCGGCGGTACGCATGGGCGTCGAGTGTTTCTCGGCGGCCAGGGAGGCGGTGGGCGAGGACGTCGACCTGATCCTCGACGTGCACACCCGTCTCGACCCGCCCGAGGCGGTGCTGCTCTGCCGTGAGCTGGAACCGCTACGCCCGCTGTTCGTCGAGGACCCGCTGCGGTGCGAGAACCTCGGCGCCTACCGCACGCTGCGTGAGCGCACGGCCGTGCCGCTGGCGGCCGGCGAGCAGTTGGCCTCGAAATGGGATTTCCGGCCACTGATCGAGGACAGGCTGATCGACTACGCCAGGATCGACCTGTGCATCGCGGGCGGGCTCACCGAGGCCACGAAGATCGCCGGCTGGTGTGAGACGCACTACCTCCGCGTGGCCGTGCACAATCCCCTCGGCCCGGTGGCCACCGCCGCGGCCGTCCACTTCAACCTGGCGTGCACCGCATTCGGTGTCCAGGAGCAGCCCTACCATCCCGCCGACCTGCTGCCCGAGGTGTTCCCCATGGCACCGGAGTTGCGGGAAGGGAGCCTGCTGCCGCTGGAGAAGCCGGGCCTGGGTCTGGCGATCGACCTCGACGCGCTGGCCGCCGCCCGTACCACTACCTGGAACGAGCCACCCCGCCTGTCCCGAAACGACGGCTCCTTCACGAACTGGTGAGAGGCATGGAATTCCCCGACCTTCTGATCATTTACCGTGGGCTGGGCACGGACGACGTCCTCGCCGCCGGCGACACCCTCCACGCCGCAGGCGTGACCGCGTTCGAGACGACCATGGACAGCCCGGATGCCCTCGCCTCGATCGCCGGACTGGCACGCCGCCTCGGCGGCGGCGCGCTGGTCGGCGCGGGCAGTGTTCGCACGCCCGACCAGGTCAAGGCGGCAGCGGACGCGGGCGCCTCGTTCCTGCTCTCACCTCACCTGGACCAGGCGGTGATCGCGACGACGAAGGCGGCCGGGCTGATCTCGATACCGGGAGCGTTCACGCCGACCGAGGTCGTCCAGGCGCACGCCGCAGGCGCCGACGTCGTCAAGATCTTCCCCATCGCCCCCGTCGGCGCCTCGTACCTCGGCCAGCTTCGCCAGCCACTGCCCGATATTCCGCTGCTGGCCACCGGAGGAGTCACCGCCGAGCTCGGCAGGCAGTGCCTGCTGACCGGCTGCGCGACGGTCGGGGTCGGGGTCGGGCTGATCGACGCGGACGCCATCAGAGACAAGAACTGGAAGCGGCTGGCGGACAGCGCACGCCGCTACCTGACCGTGCTCCGCGGGGAGGCCGAATAATGCAGGAAGGACCGATCATGCACCAGGACATCCCGGGGGTGCGGCTGAGCGGCCGGCCCCGTGCCGGTGACGGGCCCCGCTTCGAGGTGCTGGAGCCGGCGACCGGCCGGCGGATCCGGCACGTCGCCGCGGGCACCGGCCGCGACGCCGGACACGCCGTGGACCTCGCCGCCGCGGCCCTGGAGGGATGGCGTGCCACTCCGGCCCCGCAGCGGGGCGCGGCGCTGCGCGCGATCGCCGGGCGGCTGCGCACCGCCCATGATCTTGCCGAGACCGTCACTCGCGAGACCGGCAAGTGCCTTCGCGAAGCGCGCGCCGAGCTCGCCCTGGCCGCGGACTACTTCGACTGGTACGCCGACCTCACGCACACCCTCACCGACCAGGTGCTCTCCGTACGCCTCGGCATGCGGCACCTCGTCCGCTCCGGGCCGGTGGGCGTGGCCGCCGTCCTGACGCCGTGGAACTTCCCCGTCTCCATTCCCGCGCGCAAGATCGCCCCCGCCCTGGCAGCCGGTTGCGCCGTGGTCTTCAAGCCCTCCGAACTGTCCCTGCTGTCCAGCCTCGCCTTCACCGAGACCTGCGAGGCCGAACTCCCCGACGGGCTGCTGAACACGGTGGCCGGGGACGGGGCCGAGATCACCGGTGCCTGGCTGGACGACCGCCGTGTGCGTCTCCTGCATTTCACCGGCTCCACCACCGTTGGCCGCACCATCGCGCAGGCCGCCGGGGCGGCCCTTACGCCCGTGGTGATGGAACTCGGCGGGCGGGCGCCGTTCATCGTGCTGCCCGACGCCGATCTCGATGAGGCCGCGGACACGCTGATGGTGGCGAAGTTCCGCAACAACGGGGCCTCGTGCATCGCCGCGAACAACGTGTGGGTCCACGAGGACGTACGCGCGGATTTCCTGGATCGCCTTGCCCAACGGATCTCAACGCTGGTTCCCGGTGACCCGCTGGATGAGCGCACGACCCTCGGCCCCGTACGCACTCGCGAGATGGCCGCGCGCCTGGAGAACCTGATCGCCGCGCCGGCCTCGGCGGGCGCCAGGGTGCACCGCGGCCCACGGCCCGAGGCCGGCGGCTGGCACGTCGCACCGACCGTGGTCGTCGACCCGCCCACGGACACGCCCGAATGGCGGGAGGAGGTCTTCGGCCCTGTCGCCCTGGTCCGCTCCTTCACCGACCTGAAGGAGCCGATCGCCGACGCCTCGTCCACCGGACATGGACTGGCCGGTTACGTCTGCACCCGCGACGCCGCCGTCGGCACGGAACTGCTCGCCCGCCTCGATGTGGGCATCGCGGGTGTCAACGTGGCCACCCCCGCCACCCCGGAGATTCCCTTCGGCGGCCGCGGCGACAGCGGTATCGGCTACGAGGGCGGGCTGCCCGGTCTGCTGCCCTTCCTGGCCCATCAGAGCATCGCGGTGCCTCGCCCGTGATCGCCGGCCTGATGCTCGACGCGCGGGCGACGGTGGCGGAGAGCCCTGTCTGGGACCCGGAACGGCAGCGGCTGTGGTGGGCCGACATCCCGGCCGGCCGGGTGCACCTCTTCTCTCCTGCGACCGGTGAGGACATGAGCTTCGAGGCGGGCGAGGCGGTCGGTGCCGTGGCCGTCCGCCGCGACGGTGGCCTGCTGCTGGCCACGGCCACCGGGATCATCGGCTGCGCCGCCGACGGCTCAGCGCGCACGGTCCTGCACGAGGTGGACACCGATCCGCCCGGCGGACGATTCAACGATGGCAAGGCCGACCCCTGGGGACGCTTCTGGGCCGGAACCCTACTCACCGGTATCCGGGGCGCGGGCGCGCTCTATCGCCTCGACCCCGACGGCACGCTCCACACCATGCTGACCGGTGTCTCCGTCTCCAACGGCCTCGGCTGGAGCCCTGACGGGCGCACCTTCTACTACGCGGACTCCCCCACGGGCGGCGTGGACACCTTCGACCACGATCCGGAGACCGGGGCCCTCACCAACCGGCGCCGCCTGATCGACATCGACCGCGGTCGCCCGGACGGGCTGACCACCGACGCCGAGGGATGCCTGTGGGTGGCATTGTGGGAGGGCGGGGCCGTCCAGCGATTCACACCGGAAGGCCGGCTCGTCAAGACCATCGAAATCCCGGCACGCAAGGTGACCAGCTGCTCCTTCGGTGGTCTCGATCTCGACACGCTCTACGTGACCACCGCCCGCGTGGGCCTGTCCGAAGCGGAACTGCGGGAGCAGCCGCACGCCGGAGGGATCTTCGCGATAGCGGCCGGAACCCGAGGGCAACCCTCCGGAGCGTACGCCTAAGAGCCAGGCGTGGCCACCCGGTATGACAAGCTCGCCGTCCGCTACGAAGCCGTCGTCACCATCGCTGCGATCAACGAGTGGCTCAACGCCTTATGAAACACGGCCTAGGTGATCGTTGGTCTCGACATCGCGTTCCTTAGCAGTGCACCCTGTCGAGGGCCGTGGCCTGTTGAGCCTCTTGCCGCGGTGATCGTTGGCCAGGACGGTGATATAGCCCTTGTGCTCGTCCGCGTGATGCCGGCAGGCGCTCCCTTCTCACAGGTGATCAGCGACAGTACGGCAAGGTGTGCGTCGAGCACCTGGAACTCCACCCAGGTCAACCCATCGCCAAATGTCCTTCTGCCATAGAGGATTCATATCGAATGTCATCCGGCTGTAGCAAGCCTGAACTAGATGCAGGTCAGACCGATTGGCGGACTTCCTGCTCGCAAGCTCCTGGACGGCGGGGTGACGGTGATGGCGATGATTCTGGTGACCGACGCCGAGTACGGCGAGCTCGACATCGAGCGTGACCTGATCGGCTGATCCCGTCCACTCCCGCAAGAAGAGCAATGCCGACACGGCCTTCGGCGGCATCAAGCGCCGATCGAAGGCCGCGATCGGTGGTTCCTTTGCGATGGATATCTCAGGCTCACGTCGTGGCGCGCCGCGCGTAAACTTCAATCTCGATCTTCATCCGAGGGTCGGAAAGCCCGCACACGAGCATCGTGGCGGCGGGCCGGACCTCGCCGAAGTATCGGCGGAGAACCGGCCAGCACGGCTCGAAGTCGGCCCGGTCCGGCAGCAGATAGCGCACCCGTACGACGTCGGCGAAGCCGCACCCCGCCTCGGCCAGCGCTGCCGCGATGTTGCGCAGGCACTGCTCAACCTGCTCCACCACGTCGTCGGAGATCGTCATCGTGGTGTAGTCGAACCCGGTCGTCCCCGACACATGGACCCGATCGCCGTCCACCACGGCGCGGGCATAGCCGATCTGCTCCTCGAACGTCGAGCCGCTGAGGATCACCTGTCGCTCTGTCATGTGCTGGACCTTAAGAGAGGAGCACCTATACGTCCAAGACGCCCATAGGCATCACCTGATAGCTCTAGGCGTATGGACCGCCCCGAGTTGCCGCTGCCACAGCTGCACGCCTTCGTCGTGCTCGCCGAGGAACTGCACTTCGGCCACGCCGCCGTACGCCTGGGCATCGCCCAACCGCCGCTGAGCCAGCAGATCCGCCGCCAAAGATCGCCGGCTAACCGAGAAGTCGGCGGGCCGCTTCCTCCACGCGTTCTCGCACCAAGGAAGCGCCCAGCGGTTTCGGCATGGCCTGAGTGTGGGGGAGGTTGCTCAGGACGTCTCGTGTCTGCTGCTCCGCGGCCCGCTGGGCCTCCTGCACCGCCATCGTCACGTGCCGTCCGAGGGCTGTCGTGTCGAGGCGCATGGCGCGGGGGTCGAGCTTCAGCGAAATGATGGCGCCGTGCCCATCGGACGTGGCCGTCACCAGGCCGTCGGCGCTCGTGCCAACGCCTGTGACGGCGCCGATCCTGGTCTGGGCCTCCTGGAGCTCTCGCATCGCCTTCGCCGCCTGTGCCAAGATCTGCTCCAGCTGTTCTTGATCATCTTGAGGCGTGGGCGGCGGCCGCATGATGACTCCAACAAGGTGAGATCAATTGTGGCCTCTTCTGTTTCGCAAACTCTCTGCCCGCTCTCTCAACGCATCCGCCTGCTGCCAATGTCGCTGTGCTGCCTCGCCGCTTATGCCCTGAGCCGCATCGGCCGCGAGATCGTCTTCGTCACGCGCGAGCTCTTCGACCTCTTGCAGCTCGTAGTTCGTGTTCAAATACTGTGTTTCGATCTCCCTCTCCGCTGCTCTCTCCTCGTTTCCGGATGTCTTTCCGAACCAGCCCCTGCCAGCCATCATCGTCATGTGCGAGTCGCGTTCGGACGCCGTCTCGATACGCCGGCGGCTCCCGGGGACGCTCCCGGCGAATTGGGGGCGCGGGTCCAGATGCGGCAAGTTCTCGCGGAGTTCCCGAAGATACTCGGCCACCCGGCGTTTGAGGGCACGGCCGATCGCCCCCTCGGAGCCGTCTTTCGCCTCGCGTGCGACCTGCTGGACGATGCGGTGCATGGCGCGGATTCTCAGCTCCACGTAGGCCCTGCTCAGAGGGTGCGGGTTGAGCAGGTGAGCCGCGATCAGCACCGTGGTGGCCGCGGCCACCGAGCCGATGACCAGTTTCGATCCGCTGATCACTCCGGCGACACCGTCGAGGGAGACGGGGATGAGGTTCATCGCGGTCGTCGCCAGTGCGCCGGTCTGCGAAACCTGCTCCCACGTACCGGCTAGGGCAGTAGACGCCTCACCCTGGTAATTCTGCTGGGCCTGCTCCATCGTGGCGTTCGACTCGGCGACCGGACCCTGGATCCCCTCCAGAACGGTCCTCAGCGTGTTCGCGTTCGCCAGGTAATCCTGCTCGTCGGGCGGCCAGTAGCCGGGGTCGATCACCCAGGAAGGGAGCATCATGCCCATGATTCACCCCGCAGCTCCAGATGTTCGCCGCTCGCCGCTTCCGCAGCCTCTGTGGAGGAAGCCACGAGTCGCAAGCCATCACCGGTCGCGGCCATCACGTGGCTGAGTGCGGCTCGCATCTCGCTCGCCTCTGTGAGGCTCTCGGCGAGTGCGGAGAGAAAGCCTGCGAGCAGACCGTCATCGCCTATGGCGCCGCTTTCCGTCAGCCCCTGCAGCGCGGCGTCGAAGTCCTCGCCGAGGATAACCATTCGGGAAGCAGCTTCGCGTACGGCCTCCCGGGCGATCTCCAAACTCTCTGTCATGCCCGCACATTGTAACCGGACTCCAGCTGAAAGCGATCAGGGGCAGGTACACCCAGACCGAAACAACGGTGGTCGATCATGTCGTTGACACCACCTCCGTCAAGAGGGATCGACGCGTGGCCGAAGTCACGAGGGCCCTCCAACCCGGTCCTTCGCTGAACTGTGGTTGTCATGTCTCGTGAGGTCGGGTGATAGCGAAGTCGGTGGCGCCATGCCGTCCTCCGACGGCTCGGATACTGAGGCTTTTTCAACCTGATCGCGCTGGTCAGCAGGGGCAGCGCCGGGGCGAGTTGGCATGAGAAGAGGCTCCCGGTAAGACAGCAGTCGACCAAGATCCGATGCCTCTACCGGAGAGCCTCGTTGCT
>NZ_SMKP01000441.1:0-898 GCF_004349015.1 Nonomuraea diastatica | reverse complement strand
CTGGGAGCGCTTTGGCGGACGATCCCGGCTACAATCCTCAGCTCATTGGCGGAAGCCCGGCTACTGAGGAATACAAGTTCGCCGCCACGCTGCTGTACAAGGATCAGGGCGACCGGCCGACCCCGGTCCGATGCGGAGGTGCCCAGATCGCTCCGGAGTGGGTCATCACCGCAGCACACTGCCTCGCAGGGCGGAACCCGGCGGACTTCGAGGTCAATGTGGGTTCGAACGATTACCTGGGCGGCAAGATCATCGATGCGGCCGCGTTTTTCGTGCACCCGTTCTGGAATGACGAGTCAGAGAAGAGCGCCGGTGATATCGCACTGATCAAGCTGGCGGCTCCGTCGCCGGCTCCGTCGATCTCACCTTTCCGAACTCCGATCGCCGGCACTCCGGTGCGAATGATCGGCTGGGGCCGGACGGTAGGCGGCGACCCCGCCTCGATACCGCGAGAGATCTTGCAGCTTGACACGAGGTTGCTGCCGGCCTCGGCATGCGAGTTCGGCGACGAATTCTCCATTACGCCTGGTGACCTTTGTGTCGAGCGGGGCAACGGCGGCACCGCGGGTGCGTGCAACGGTGACTCTGGTAGCCCTTTGCTCTTGAACGTCAGAGGAAAGTGGCGGATCATCGGCGTGGACAGTCGCAGCGGCGGCGACTCTTGCCTTGCCACCGACGAGGTCTTCACGTCGACCGCCTTCTACTGGAACTGGGTCGCGGACACGATGATCGAAAACCGAAGGCGCTGACCGCACGGCGTCCCTGGACGCGACTCGGTCATGGGCAAAGAATCTCATGCGCAGCATGCTGGGCACGGACGGATACCACTCACCGCGGCCGCGCCCAGCAAATGCCATGTTCTTTCCCCGCATAAACCCCTGCCGCCGGATTTTCTGCG
>NZ_SMKP01000440.1:0-915 GCF_004349015.1 Nonomuraea diastatica | reverse complement strand
GAGGCTTTTTCAACCTGATCGCGCTGGTCAGCAGGGGCAGCGCCGGGGCGAGTTGGCATGAGAAGAGGCTCCCGGTAAGACAGCAGTCGACCAAGATCCGATGCCTCTACCGGAGAGCCTCGTTGCTGTCTTATCGTGCCGCGATTCCGCTGTCCAATCACACCCTGATCCGTCTGGCCGAGCTCATCCGTACCCGGCGTGCCGAGCGCCGCTGCCGATGGCGGCGCCTGGATGCGTCCCGACAAGCCCTGCTCGTCCTGGCCCACCTCCGCAACGGTGACACCTACGCCCGCCCGGCCGCCGGTTTCCGCATCGGCACCAGCACCGCCTGGCGCTACGTCCGCGAAGCGATCGACCTGCTCGCCACGCTCGCCGACGATGTCCACGCCGCCGTCTTACGCGCCGGCCGGCTGGCCTACACCATCCTGGACGGCACTCTTATCCCGATCGACCGGCTGGCCGACGAACGCCCGTACTACTCCGGTAAACATCGACGCCACGGCGTGAACGTGCAGGTCCTGGCCGATCCGGCCGGCCGGCTGGTGTGGGCCTCACCCGCGCTGCCCGGTGCCACACATGACCTGACCGCGACCCGCGCCACCGGCCTGATCGACGCGCTCACCGCCGCAGGGGTGAAGACCTTCGCCGACAAGGGATATCAGGGCGCGGGCGGCAGCATCCGCACCCCCTTCAAAGGTCATCGGCTGCGGCCGCCGCTGTCGCGCCACCAGCGCTCGGTCAACCGCGCCCACGCCCGCATCCGCGCCTGCGGAGAACGAGCCGTTGCCACCTTGAAGACCTGGAAGATCCTGTCCCGGCTGCGCTGCTGCCCGCACCGCGCCACCACGATCGTGCAGGCCATCCTCATCCTGCAACTCATCGAAGAAGGCCGCTACGCAGGATGAAAAGGGCTCA
>NZ_SMKP01000439.1:0-949 GCF_004349015.1 Nonomuraea diastatica | reverse complement strand
TCGCGAGGTGTGTCAGAGAGAATGCACCAGATCGGGCTGGAAATACCCATCAGCCGCGTGAGGGGTTATGGGGGATCTTGGCGTAGTTCGCGTCGGGTCGCAACCCGGGCCTCGTGGGCGGTCTTCAGTCCGGCGCGGCGGGCGCCGGATCGCCTCGCCACGGCCTTGGTGCTCATCGTCGGGCGTGACGTAGCCGATGCCCTCATGCAGCCGCACCTCGTTGTAGAACGTGCGGATCGCGTCCAGTTCGGCCTCCAGCTCGCCCGGATCGGTGATCTTGTCCAGGTATGGGTGCTCGTCCTTGACGTGCCCGAACAGCGACTCGATCCAGGCCTGGTCGTTCGGGGTGCCGGGCCGGCCGAAGTGCGGGGCGATACGCGCGCCGGCCATGAACACCCTCGTGACCGAGGAGGTCATCCGCGGCCCGTTGTCCGACAGCGCGAGCAGTACCGGGAAGGCGTCGTGGTCGGGCACCTGCCCGCCGCGCAGCTCGGCCAGGAACGCCTCGTCCTCCAGCGGATGGGCCTTGCCCAGCACCCGCAGGGCGCGCGTGTAGGCCACCTCGACCTGGGTGGAGGTCTCCTCCGGCGAGACCACGGTGGCCAGCCAGTACCGCGACACCACGTCCATCACCGCGATCACGCACCAGCGCGGCAGGCCACGGAAATGGGTGAAGTCGTAGATCGTGACCACGCCCGGCACCAGCTCGGCCCAGCCGGGCAGTTCCCGGCGCGGGCGACGCTCCCGGCGGGGCCGTTCGACGACCGTGATCCCGGCCGCCTGCAGCACCCGCAGCACCGTCGATCCCGAGGCGTAGAACGCCTCCAGCCGCGAGCCGCGGTGGGCCAGTTTGCGGTGCGAGCGGTCGATCTCCAGCCACTCCTCGGCGATCTTGACGATCGCCTCGCGCTCCCACGGCAGCAGCGCGTGCAGCGCGATCTCGGGGCCG
>NZ_SMKP01000438.1:0-960 GCF_004349015.1 Nonomuraea diastatica | reverse complement strand
CGGCGCTGTTGTCGGCGCTGTTGTCGGCGCTGGTGCCGACGGCGCCCATCGACCGGCGCACACCGAGTTCGGCGCAGACCTTGGCGAAGTCGGCGGAGGTGTATTGCGCTCCATGATCAGAATGGAAGATCGCCCCGTCCAGGCTGCCCCGCGTCGCCGCGGCGGCCCGCAACGCGTCGATCACCAGTTCGGCGCGCATGTGATCGGCGATCGACCAGCCCGCCAGCCGGCGTGAGTGCAGGTCAAGCACGGTCGCCAAGTAGAGGAACTGGCCATCGCCGATGGGCAGGTAGGTGATGTCGCCGACGTAGCGCTGGTTGGGGGCGGCAGCGGTGAAGTCCCGCTTGATCAGGTCGGGCACCTTCTGATGCGACGGCTCCGGCATGGTGGTGCGGACCTTCTTGCGCAGGTGCAGCCCGACGATGCCGAAGCGGCGCATGACCCGCGCGATGCGCTTGTGGTTGACCTGGTGGCCCTTCTCGCGCAGTTCGGCGGTGACGCGTGGGCTGCCATAGGTGCCGTCGAACTCCTCGTGGATCTGCTTGATCTCCTGCGCGAGCGCGGCATCGGCCGCGGCGCGGGCCGCCCGGGCGGGCGCCGCCTTTAACCACCGGTAGAAGCCGGAGCGGGAGACCCTCAACACCCGGCACAGCCGCTTCACGCCGAAGGCGTCCCGATGGTCGGCAACGAACTCGAAGCGGCTCACCAGTTCGTCTCTCCCGCGAAATATTTGGCCGCCCGGCGCAGAATGTCGCGCTCCAGCTCCAACTCCCGGACCCGGGCCTTGAGCTGCTTGTTCTCCTCTTCCAGCACGTCGTCGGACGATAGCGGACCGCTCGCCGGCTTCTTGGCCGGGCCCGCCTTCTTCGCCCCGGCGGTGCCGTCCGCGCGGGCCTCCTTCACCCACAGACGCAGGGTCTCGCGGTTGATGCCCAGGTCCCGCGCCACCGACGCGTACGT
>NZ_SMKP01000437.1:0-966 GCF_004349015.1 Nonomuraea diastatica | reverse complement strand
GGCCGAGCTGGCGGTCAAGACCGGCGACGGCACCGTCTCCGGCACGGGGCAGACGATCGGCAACGCAGGCGCCGACCACCGCAACTCCTCCGGCTACATCATCACCGGACCGGAGTATCTGACCGTGTTCAACGGGCTCACCGGCGCCGCCATGTCCACGGTGAACTTCGAGCCGGCCCGCGGGAACATCAACGACTGGGGCGACAACTACGGCAACCGCGGCGACCGGTTCCTGGCCGGCACCGCCTACCTGGACGGCCAGCGCCCCAGCCTCATCATGGGCCGCGGCTACTACGCCAAGAGCGCCATCGCCGCCTGGGACTTCCGCGACGGCCGGCTCACTTTGCGCTGGAAGTTCGACTCCGGCAACGCCGGCGGCCAGTGGACCGGACGCGGCGCGCACTCGCTGTCCATCGCCGACGTGGACGGCAACGGCACCGACGAGGTCGTCTACGGTGGCATGACCATCAACGCCAACGGCACCGGCCGCTACACCACCGGCTTCTACGCCCACGGCGACGCGCTGCATGTGGGGGACTTCGTGCCGAGCCGTCCCGGCAAGGAAATCTGGATGATCCACGAGCAGAGCTCCGGCGCCTCCGCCACGCTGCGCGACGCCGGCAACGGCTCGACCATCATGCAGAAGAACAACAGCTGCGGCTGCGAAGGCCCGGCCCGCGGCGTCGCAGGCGACATCCACGCCGGCAACGCGGGCGGCGAGTTCTGGGGGAGCGGCACCGGGCTGGGCAACCTGTTCAACGCCTCCGGTTCCAGCGTCGGCCGCAACCCCAGCAGCTACAACTTCCTGGCCTGGTGGGACGGCGACCCGGTGCGGGAGCTGCTGAACGGCAACTACGTCGACAAGTACGGCACCGGCGGCGACACGCGCCTGTTCACCGGCTCCGGCGCGCACTCGATCAACGGCACCAAATCCACCCCGTCCCTGTCCGGCGACCTGTTCGGCGA
>NZ_SMKP01000436.1:0-995 GCF_004349015.1 Nonomuraea diastatica | reverse complement strand
CCGCGGGCGACCTTGACCCTCAGACCCGTCGCGCCCGCCGCGTGCAACGACACACCACTCCACGCGAACGGCAGATACGGCCGCCCCGACTCCGCCCGCGGCACCAGATCACCCAACGCCGCAACATGCAACGACGCATCCAGCAACGCCGGGTGCAACCCGAACAACCCAGCGTCCGCATGCGCCTGCTCGGGAAGGGCGATCTCGGCGAACACCGCGTCCCCGTGCTGCCAGGCAGCCACCAAACCCTGGAACAACGGCCCGTACGCCAGGCCCATCGCCGCCATGTCGTCATACACGTGCTCGACCTCAACCGGCCGCGCACCAACCGGCGGCCACTGCCCCACCACCGCGACCGGCTCCACGTCCTGATCAGCCAGCAACCCCTGCGCGTGCAGGGTCCACTCGCCCTCCGGAACCTCACGCGAGTGCAGACTCACCGGACGGCCACCGACCTCATCACACGGCCCGGCCACCAACTGGACATCCACCCCGGCCCCGGCCGACACCACCAACGGCGCCTGCATGGTCAACTCGACCAGCCGCGCACACCCCAGCTCCTGACCAGCACGCAACGCCAGCTCCACCAACGCCGCCCCCGGCACCACCACCCGGCCATCCACCTGGTGATCGGCCAGCCACGGCTGCCCGGTCAGCGACAACCGGCCCGAGAAGACCACCGACTCCCCACCGGCGACCTCGGTCACCGCACTCCACAACGGATGGTCGATGGCGCCCAGCCCGGCCGCACCCACATCCTGCGACTCCAGAGCCGCCGGCACCCAGAACCGCTCATGCTGGAAGGCATAGGTGGGCAAGTCCACGAACCGGCCCGAACCGAGGACTGCCTCCCAGTCCACGCCAATACCGTGAACATGCAGTCGGCCCAGCGCCTCGATCAGGGCGCGGACCTCGTCACGGTCCCTACGCACCGCCGGGACGAACACCGCGTCCTCGACGCTCTGCTGCGCCAGCCCGGTCAGCACCCCATCCGG
>NZ_SMKP01000435.1:0-1030 GCF_004349015.1 Nonomuraea diastatica | reverse complement strand
AGGTGGGGCCGGGGCCGGAGTCGAGGCCGAATGGGCGGGCAGGCTCGGGGTCGTGACGGGGGTCGCGATGGCGACATGCCAGCCGAGGCCGTCTTCGATCGGGCCGACGAGCGTGGTGTGCGGGTGGGTCTGGAGGGCTTCGGCGATGGCGGCCGGTAGCGAGTCGAGCGTGATCGGCCCGAGAGGTTCGAGATCGGCGGGCGAGGCTTCGCACGCCCGCTCGCGATCACTGAACAGACGATGGCGTACGAGGTGCCGCGCCGGGAAAGCGGGGTCGGGAGACGGTCTGCGCCGCCATTCCGACGGGGTGGTGACATCGGCTGTGATGTGGTCGAACATGGCGCGCACCCACGGGCTGCCGTTGTATGCGGCGGCGTTGATCGAGCCCAGTTCGACGGCGGCCAACCGATCCAGTGGCGGTTTCTCCTGCGGGCGCAGGCCGAGACCGGTGGCCGTGCTCTCGCACAGTGCCTCGGTGAGGATGACCTGGGTGAGCCACCTGGCGAGCTGGCGGTCCTCGGAGGTGCCCGGCACCGGAAGCGCCGCGCTGAGCGGGCCCTCTCGCAGGGCGGTGAGGCGCTCGTCGAGGAGCTTGCGGGAGATCGGGCGGCCGTCCACCCAGCCGATCACCTCCCGCTGGCCGAAGTGCGCCTCGTGCTGTGCACCCGGACCTGTGGTCGAGCCGGATGGCTGCGCCCGATCCTGACCTGCCGCCGAGCCTGCCGTGCGAGCTGCCTGTGGATCCGGTGTCGAGTCGGGTGCCTGGCCCATCCCCTGGCCTGCTGCTGGGGCCGTCTCCTGATGTGTCGTCGGGCCCGCCCCAGGTCCCGTCAGAGAGCCCGTCGCAGGGTCCGTCAGAAGGTCCTCCGTCAGAGGGCCCGCCACAGGGTCCTCCGTCAGAGGGTTCGTCCCGGGGTCCGTCAGAGGGTCCGCCGCCGAGGCCGTCTCCGTTCCGGCGGGAGGGATTTGCCGGCGAGCCGCTTCGTCCGGCAGGGGGGTTTCCGGGGGAGTCGCTCGGCCCGGCAGGGAG
>NZ_SMKP01000434.1:0-1035 GCF_004349015.1 Nonomuraea diastatica | reverse complement strand
TAGCCCTGCTCGCATGCACTACCGTGGCCCGCCGTCGGTGCGGGTTCGCCACCGCTTGCAGTTCCCGGAGCGCGCAGGTCCAGACGACTGCACGAGCTGCCGCAGCCAACCGATCACGACTACCAGGTCCCGATCGAGCGGTGGGTGAGCTTGCTACCGCTTCCAGATGTGGGCGTTCGCGCGGGCGAAGTCCGCGAAGTCGCGAGCCGGGCGGCCGAGCGCTTCCCGTACGCCGTCCGTGATGCTGGCGTTGCGGCCGTCCAGGATGTCGGTGAACAGGTGGCCCAGGGCCTCGGCGGCCTCGCGGGGCGCTCCGTGTTCCACGGCCCCGTTCACGTACTCCTCGGGCGTGACCCGGACGAAGGTGATCTCCCTGCCGATGATCGCCGACAGCTCCTTGGCCACGTCCGCGAACGTCAGCAGCCTTGGCCCCGTCATCTCGTACAGCTTGCCCGCGTGCCCCTCCTGGGTGAGCGCGGCCACGGCCACGTCCACGATGTCCTCGACGTCCAGGAACGGCTCGGGCACGTCGGCGGCCGGCAGCGCGATCACGCCGTCGAGCACCGAGCCGAGCAGGAAGTCCTCGCTGAAGTTCTGCATGAACCAGCTGCAGCGCAGCACCGTCCATTCGGCTCCGGACTCGGCCAGGGTGCGCTCGCTGGCCCGGGCTTCCGGCTCGCCTCTGCCAGACAGCAGGACGAGTTTGCGCACGCCGTTGCGGTCGGCCAGGTCGGTGAACGCCTTGATGTCGTCGTAGGCGCCGGGCAGGGCCAGGTCGGGGTAGTAGGAGATGTAGGCGGCGGTCACGCCGTCGAGCGCGGCCTGCCAGGTGCCGCGGTCCTGCCAGTCGAAGGCGGGGGTGGCGGAGCGGGAGCCGACCCGTACGGGCAGGCCGAGCGAGCTGAGCCGGTCAGCAATGCGGCGGCCGGTCTTGCCGGTGCCGCCGAGCACCAAAGTCGTCATGCATCTAGTAAGCCCCGATACCGATAAGACTCTCCATAGTTGAGAATCGCAATCCCATATGCGATCGTCTAG
>NZ_SMKP01000044.1:0-58864 GCF_004349015.1 Nonomuraea diastatica | reverse complement strand
GGTGGGGGCTCGGCAGCCGCCTCCGCCAGCCAGGCGACCGTCTCACGCAGCTGCCGCACCTCGGCCGCGCATCCGGGGCACGCGCGCAGGTGGTCCTCGAACAGAACCTCCTCGGTGTACGGCAGCGCGTGCACGGCGCAGGCGCCGGAGAGGGCGTGGAGGTCGTCGTTCATCGGTTTCTCCTTCGCTGGAGATCCCGGGCCGCGGCCCAGGGGAGGAAGGTGCCCTCGCCCGGCTCGAACGCGCCGGTGGGCTCGCGTGGCTCAACGAGGCGTCCTCCATGCCGTCGCGGAGGATGCGATCGCCCGCGGAGCGGGAATCTCCACCTGTGGAGGTGGGCACTTCCCCGTGAGAGAGGCGGCTCACGCATGTACTTCGGCTGCCCGGGCATGTCGGATGCCCAGGCGCGGGCTCTTCTAGACAACTGGGTGATGATTCATGGGATGCGTGATAGCGGGCGGCGGGCCGGCGGGCGCCGTCCTCGCGCTGGTGCTGGCCAGGGCGGGCGTCGAGGTGACGCTGCTGGAGAAGCACGGCGACTTCCTGCGCGACTTCAGGGGCGACACCATCCACCCGTCGACCCTGCAGGTGCTCGACGAGCTGGGGCTGGCGCGGAAGTTCCTGCGGCTCCCGCACAGGAAGGCGTACGAGCTCGGCATCGTCACCGACACCGGGGAGATCAGGCTGGCGAGCCTGCGAGGTCTGCCGGGCGGCTACAACTACATCGCGTTCGTCCCGCAGTGGGAGTTCCTCAACCTCGTCACGTCGGCGGCCGGCGAATATCCGAACTTCCGGCTGCTGATGAACGCCGAGGCGTACGACGTGATCCGCGAGGGCGACGCCGTGCGCGGGCTCCGCTACCGGGACGCGTCCGGCGAGCACGAGATCAGGGCCGCATTGACCGTGGCCGCCGACGGGCGCTCATCGACGCTACGCGAGCGGGCCGGGCTGGTGCCCGAGGATCTCAAGGCGCCCATGGACGTGGTGTGGTTCGCGCTGCCCAGGAACGACGGGGATCGTGACGACACGTTCCTGCGGATCTCGAGCGGCAACATGATGGTCGCGATCAACCGGGAGACCTACTGGCAGCTGGCGTACCTGATTCCCAAGGGCGGATACTCCGCGCTCGTGAGCGGTGGCATCGACGCGCTGCGCGAGCCGGTGGCCAGGCTGCTGCCCTGGCTGGCCGACCGGACCGGCGGGATCGGCGGCTACGACGACGTGAGCGTGCTCACGGTCATGCTCAACCGGCTGCGCCGCTGGCACCGGCCCGGGCTGCTGTGCATCGGGGACGCCGCGCACGCCATGTCGCCGGTGTTCGGGGTGGGCATCAACCTGGCCGTCCAGGACGCGGTCGCCGCCGCCAACCTGCTGGCCGGCTCACTCAGGTCCGGCGCGCCGATCCCCGAGCCGACGCTGCACCTGGTGCAGAGGAGGCGGATGGCACCGACCAGGGTCACGCAGGCGGCCCAGCGTCTGGTCCAGAACCTGGTGATTCGCCGGGCCCTGTCGCGCCGGTTCGACCCGTCCGGGCTGCCCCGCGACCTGACGAGGGTTCCGCTGGTCAACCGGCTGATCCCGCGGTTCATCGGGTTCGGTGTGCGTCCCGAGCACGTGGACGTCAGGGAAAGTCCGCCGCCGTGAGCCCGTATCCGGGATAACTGCATTCTCACAACGTGGACAATGGGGTCGGTGGGGCTGACGCAGTGGAATACCCTCGTATCTCGTGAGCAGCAATCTCGTGGATCTCGATTCCTGGCGAGCCCTCCCTGCGGCGCAGCAGCCTGACTGGCCCGACCCCGGTGAGCTCGACAAGGTCGTCGCCGAGCTCGGCGGCCTGCCCCCACTCGTCTTCGCGGGCGAGTGCGACCAGCTGAAGGACCAGCTGGCCGCCGTGGCCCGCGGCGAGGCCTTCGTCCTGCAGGGCGGCGACTGCGCCGAGACCTTCGCCGGCGCCACCGCCGACAACGTGCGCAACAAGCTCAAGACTCTGCTGCAGATGGCGATCGTGCTGACCTACGCGGGCAAGGTGCCGGTCGTGAAGATCGGCCGGGTCGCCGGGCAGTTCGCCAAGCCGCGGTCCAAGAGCACCGAGATCCGCGACGGCGTGGAGCTGCCCGCCTACCGCGGTGACATGGTCAACGGCTTCGAGTTCACCCCCGAGGCCCGCAGGCCCGACCCGTGGCGGCTGCTCAAGGCCTACCACTCCTCGGCCGTGACGCTCAATCTCGCGCGCGCGTTCACCAAGGGCGGCTACGCCGACCTGCGCCAGGTGCACGCCTGGAACCAGGACTTCGTCGCCGAGTCGCCGGCCGGGCGCCGCTACGAGAAGCTGGCCAGGGAGATCGACCAGGCGCTGGCGTTCATGCGGGCCTGCGGGGCCGATCCCGAGGAGTTCCACACGGTGGAGTTCTACTCCTCGCACGAGGCGCTCATCCTCGACTACGACCGGGCGCTCACCCGCATCGACTCCCGCACCGGGCTTCCCTACGACGTGTCGGCGCACATGGTCTGGATCGGCGAGCGCACCCGCCAGCTCGACGGCGCGCACGTCGACTTCTTCGCGCGCATCCGCAACCCGATCGGCGTCAAGCTCGGCCCTTCGACCACGCCCGAGGAGGCCGTCTCACTCGTCGAGAAGCTCAATCCCGGCAACGAGGCGGGGCGGCTCACGTTCATCACGCGGATGGGCGCCTCCAAGATCCGCGAATCCCTGCCTGCACTGGTCAAGGAGGTCAGCGCGACGGGGGCCCGGGTGGCCTGGATCTGCGACCCGATGCACGGCAACACCTTCGAGGCGCCGAGCGGCCACAAGACGCGGCGGGTCGACGACGTGCTCGACGAGGTGGCCGGCTTCTTCGAGGTGCACAGGTCGCTCGGCACGCATCCCGGCGGCATCCACATCGAGTTCACGGGCGACGACGTGACCGAATGCGTGGGCGGAGGCCACGAGATCGGCGAGACCGACCTCGCCACGCGTTACGAAACGGCCTGCGACCCGCGGCTCAACCGCAGCCAGTCACTCGACCTCGCCTTCCAGGTGGCCGAGCTCTACCGCGGCTGACGCCTGACCTACGCGTCCGGCCCCATCATGACCGGACGCTGACGGCCCGGCCGTCCCGTCGCGGGGCGACCGGGCCTTCGCGTGCCCGCCGCGCCAGGCACGTCTGTCACCGTATGTGACATGCGTCTCATCAATGCTCTCTGTCATCCCGTTTTCTGGAGATTTCGGGCGTTTACCCCGCTATGATCGCCGCAAACAGGGCGAAATTTCGGGAGAAAAACGTGGATGATGCCCCCGAGGGGGTCGACCCCAACGTCCCTAACGTCGCGCGAATGTATGACTACTTTCTCGACGGCAAGGACAATTTCGCGGCCGACCGTGCAGCGGCGGAGCAGATTCTCAAGAACTTTCCCCACACCAAGGAGGCCGCCCGGTCGAACCGGGCCTTCCTGCGCCGCGCCGTACGCCATCTGGTGGACCTGGGCGCGCGGCAGATCGTGGACCTCGGGGCCGGCCTGCCGACCCAGGGGAACACCCACGAGATCGCCCCGGAGGCGCGCGTCGTGTACGTGGACTACGACGCCGTGGTCTGCGTGCACGGAAGGGCGCTGCTGGCCCGGCGCGACGACGTGGACTTCCTGCAGGCCGACGTGCGCGAGCCGGAGGCGCTGCTGGACAAGCTGGGCGGCCTGGTGGACTTCGACCGGCCGGTGGCGTTCCTGATGCTGACCGTGCTGCACTTCATCCCGGACGACCTCGCGTACGAGGTGGTGACGAAACTGCGGGACGCGAGCGCGCCCGGCAGCCACCTGGTCATCAGCCACGCCGTGGACAACGCGCCCGACACCACTCCGCAGGCCCTGGAGGTCTACCGGAAGGCCACGGCCGCACTCAACCTGCGCACCCGCGAGGAGATCCTGCGCTTCTTCGACGGCTATGAGCTGGCCGATCCCGGGCTGGTGCACCCGTACGACTGGCGCACGGATGACCCGGGCGACCCGGGCAAGGGCATCACCTTCGGGTACGTCGGAGTCGGCCGCAAGCCCTGAGGAACGCGATACGCGAGAGCCCCGCCGGAACCGGCGGGGCTCGCCAGGCTCAGTTCTTCTGCGCGTTCTTCAGCTCTTCGTCGAGCTCCGCCCTGATGGCGTCCATGTCGAGCGCCCGAACCTGCCTGATCAGGTCTTCCAGCGCGGGAGCCGGGATGGCGCCCGCCTGGGCGAAGACCACGATGCCGTCGCGGATGGCCATCAGCGTGGGGATCGAGGTGATGTCGAACCCCTGCGCCAGCGCCTGCTCCGCGTCAGTGTCGATCTTCCCGAACGTGATGTCCTCGTACTTCTCCGACGCCTGCTCGAAGATCGGCCCGAACTTCTTGCACGGCGGGCACCACTCGGCCCAGAAGTCGAGCAGGACGATCCCCTTGTCGGCGATGTCGTTGAAGGTTTTCTCGGTCACTTCGATGGTCGCCACAAGAGGCTCCTCGTTCGTTGGTACGTCTGTGACGGTTAGAACTCGTTACCCTGCCCGGTGATTCCGGCTCCACGCCAGAGCGAACTCCGCCACCGCCCCCCTTCTGCTGTTCACCTTCCGCCGCCGGGCAGGGTCAGCCCGACGATCAGAGGGTCGTGGTCGGAGGAGCGGTAGGCGTCCGGCCGGTAGAGGCCGGGCGGGTTGAACTCGGTGTTGTAGTCGCGGACGCGGGGCTCGTCGGCGTTGATGTGCCAGATCGTCGCGCCCGTCACCCGCTTGCGCAGTTCCCTGCCGACGAGCACGTGGTCGAGCTCGCCCGCGAGCCCGTCGAACACGTAGCTGTAGCGCTGCCGCGCGGGGACGAACTTCTTGGTCGCGCTGGTCAGGCCGCCCTTCTCGAGGGCCTTGATCGGATCCTCCTCGCCGTAGGCGTTGAGGTCGCCGAGCACGATCGGGCCGGGGACGTCCGCGACGATGCCGAGCAGCGCCTGGGCCTGCGCGACGCGGGTGGCGTTCCAGCAGCCCTGGCCGTCGCCCTGGTCGGCGTCGGGGCCGCTGGAGGGGCAGCTGCCCTTCGACTTGAGGTGGTTGACCATCATCGTGAACGACTGCCCGCCGCGCAGCCGTTCGCCCTTCCCGCGGAACGTCTGGATCAGCGGTGGCCGGCTGAACACCGCGTCCTGCGACGTCCGCGGCTCCCCCACCGGGGTCAGCTTGGCGGGCTTGTAGATCAGGCCCACCTGGATGGCGTCGGTGCCCGGGTGGGGGTGGGCGAGCGCGGCGTACGTGCCCGCTCCGACCTTGGCGTTGACGGCGTCCACGAGCGCCTGGAGCGCGGTCTGGCCGTTGTTCTCGACCTCCATGAGGGCCACCGCGTCGGCGTCCAGGCCCTTGAGCGCGGCGACCAGCTTGGCCAGCTGGCGCCGCTGTTCCTCGGCGTCGCCGGCCCCGCGCGAGCCGAGCGTGGTGAACCAGTTGAGGGTGTTGAACGAGGCCACCTTCACGTTCCCGGCCACCGGGGACGGTCTGCGCGGGCGCGGATTGGCGGGCCTGTACGCGATCGGCTTCGTGGGCTGCAGCCGGTACGCGCCGAAACCGTACCCGAGCACGCCCGTGACCCCGGAGGCCACGTCGCCGGCGCGCACGACGGGCGGCAGCGTGGCCGGGTTCTCCCTGGTGGAGCCGTCGTCGACGAGCAGCGAACGGCGGGCGTTCAGCGCCGGGTCCACGCCCTGCCGGTCGGTCGGCTGGTAGAGCCGGCCCTGGGAGGAGAGCGTGACCTCGCCGTAGCGGCCCAGGTTGTAGTGCTCGCTGACGGTCAGCGGCTGCGGGAACGTCAGCAGCATGTTCTCGACCGGCTCCAGCCCGCCGGAGGGCAGCAGGTACGGCCGCGCCGCCACGCGTCCCGTGCCGCACACGTCCACGGCGGTGACCGGCGACAGCTCCGTCCACCCGTTGAACTCGGTGGCCCGCCCGGTGACCAGTACCCGGTCGCCGGGCTTGACGTCGTTGACCCGCTCCCCCGCGTACGCGAAGAGCCCTTCGGAGGTCCGCGGGTCGGCGTCCGGCAGGGGATCCTGCAGGAAGAAGCCGCCGAGCTGGTCGGTCCGCTGGAAGTCGCCGGTGACGACGCCCTCGACCCGCACGGTCCGGCCGGCCAGCGGGGTGGCGTCGCCGTCGCCCTGGACCTGGGAGATCCGGTGCGTGGCGGGGGTCTCGCAGGGGGTGGCCGGCTCGGCCAGGGCCGGTGTGGTGAGGAGGGCCGCGGGCATGGCCGCCACGATCAGGGCGGCCAGGGATGCTCGGGATAAAGCGCGCATGCCCGGCACAATAGAGGTAAATTAGCCCGCATTTTTCCACATAAAAGTGGATAGAACATTAAATCATCGAACCTTGACATGCGCCGTCGCGGGTATGACCACTGCATGGACTGGGTCACCTGCGCGCATTCCGTCAGCTGCACCGGGGTCGCCGTCCGTCCGGCCGGCCGCTGCCTCGCCCACCTCCCCCCTGATCACCTGTCCGAAGCACTCGGCGAGCTGCGCCCCGGCGGCCTGCTCGACCTGCGCGGCACGACCGTCAGCGGCGACCTGCTGACCCGGGTCGTCGAGGCCGCCGGCGGCAGGCCGGGCCGGGCACGCTTCGACCGGGCCCGGTTCACCGGCGACGTCCGGCTGCCGGGCGTGACGTTCGCGGGCGACGTGTCGCTCGACGAGGCAAGGTTCGACCGGCTGGCCTCGTTCTTCGGCGCCCGGTTCGAGGGCAACGTGTCGCTGGCCGGCGCCAGATTCGCCCGCGAGCTCTCCTTCCACGGCGTCACCGTGCGCGGGCACGTCTCGCTCGACCGGGCGCTGATGTCCCGCGACGCGCTGTTCAGCCAGGCCGTGTTCGGTCACGGGTTGTCGTGCGAGCGGGCCAGGTTCGACGGGTACGCCGCCTTCGACGGCGCCCGGCTCGGCGGCGCGGCCGCCTTCAGGGGGACACGCTTCGGCCGCACGCTCTCCTTCCGCAAGGTCATGGGGAACGCCGGGTTCGACGCCGCCCACTTCGCGGCGGACGCGTACCTGTCGGCCACCGGCCGGCTCTCGGCGGCCAGGGCCCGCGCGGACGGCCTGCTCGACGTGGTCGTCGCCCGCTGCGGCGTGGACCTGCGCGGAGTGTCGGTGTCGGGCCCGACGACGCTGCGGCTGACCGACTCGCAGGCCGACCTGGAGGGCGCTGTGCTGCGCGGCCCCGCCATCGTGACGGGCAGGGGCAGGTCCACGCTGACCTCGCTGCGCCGGGTAGAGGCCGGCGACCTGGCGCTGTCGGGGCTGGACCTGTCGGCGTGCCGGTTCGCCGGTCTGGCCCATCCCTCGGGCGTGCGGGTCAAGGACTGCGTGTTCGCGCTCACCTCGCGCGGCGTACGGGTGAGCCTGCGCCGGCCGATGGTGCGCTGGTTCTCCCGCCGCCGCGCGCTGGCCGACGAGCACACCATGCGCGCGGAGCCGAATCCGGGAGATCCCGCCGCGACACCCGCCCACCTGGCCGCTCTCTACGCCGGGCTGTCCGAGGGCGACCACGTCACCTCCGCCGACTTCGCCTCCGCCGCCGTGGAGATGCGCCGCCTGGCCGGCCACCGCTGGTGGTCGTAGGGCACGGTCCCTCAGAGCTCGTCCACGACGGCGGCGATGGCCCGGAAGACGGCGTTGCGCCAGCCGCCGCCCATGATCCGGCGCGACAGCTGCTGCAGCTCGTCGTCCGGGTCGAAGCCCTCGTGGTCGAGGAACAGCCGCGTGCCCCTGCCCTCGGGCACGAGCCGCCAGGTGACCGTCCAGTTTGCAAGCTTGCCGTCGCTCCAGCTGATCCTCAACAGCCGCTCCTGCTGGATCTCCAGCACACTCGCAGTGGACGACGCCGTCGAACCCCACCTGCTTCTTGGGCTCCGTCGTGAACGTGAACCGGTGTCCGGCCACCGGCTTGAAGTCGTTGGGCATGAGCCACCGGGCGACCAGCTCGGGCTCGGTCAGCGCCCGCCACACCCTCGCGGGCGGGTGCGCGATGAACTGGTCGACCCTGATCGCGCGCAGGTCGTCAGCCGTCGTGTCTCGGGGCATCGTCGTCCTCCATCTCGTCGAGCACGGTCGTGAGGGTGGCGAGCCTCTCCCGCCAGAACCGTTCGTACGGGCTGAGCCAGTCGCGGATCTCCATGAGCGGCGCCACCTCCAGCCGGTAGTGCCGCTCGCGCAATCGGGGAAATCCCGGATGGGCCCCCGGTTTCGCACTCCCTAGACTTGACCTCATGCGCATCGACGACTACGTGGCCGATCTCGACCGCGCCCTGGCCGGCCCGCATGGCCTGAAGCGCGACATGGTCGTCGAAGCACACGACAGCCTGACCGACACCGCCGACGCGCTGGAGTCGGAGGGCCTCGACCGGGCGGAGGCGGAGCGGATCGCGGTGGCCGAGTTCGGGGAGGTCACCAGGATCGCCTCCGGCTACCAGGCCGAGCTGACCGCCTCCGCCGGCCGGCGGCTCGGCGTCCTGCTGTTCGCCGGCGTGCCGATCACGGTGCTCATGTGGTCTTTGCTGTGGCGCGCATATCCGCCCGCCGACGATGTCTGGGCACACCAGCCGGAGTGGTATCACACGCTCTCACGACTGCTCGACGCCATCCAGCTGGCCACAGGCGTGTACGGCGGGATCGCGCTCCTCGCGCTGAGCCGGGGCGCCCGGTGGATCCACCGGCCCCGGCTCGTGACCAGGTCGCTGGGGTGGACCGTGTGGGCGTCGCTGCCGGTCACCGGCGGTCTGGGGCTGGTGCTCTCCTACGGCACGAAGGACCCCAACGGCCTCGACTCCCTGCCCGCCATGCTCGCCAACCTGGTGACCTGGGCCGTGTGGGGAATGCAGATCTATTGTGCCTCCCGGTGCATGCGCATCACCCGCGTCTCACGGACGCCCGCCGCCTGACGCGCGCACCATCACCGACTGACGGCGTTCGCGCGCAGGACGCCGCCGATCACGTTCGTGAACTCCCGCCAGGCCGAGCGCTCGCCCTCGAGCTGTTTCTTGCCCGCGTCGGTGAGCCTGTAGGTGCGGCGCTTGCGGCCGCCGACCGTCGCCCACTCGCTGGCGAGGTAGCCGATGCGCTCCAGCCTGCGCAGCGCGGGATAGACGGTGCCCGTCGGCACGTTGAGGGCGCCTCCGCTGCGTTCCTGCAGCGCCTCGATGATGGCGTAGCCGTGCAGCGGCTCCCGCTCCAGCACGGAGAGCAGCAGCGCGTCCATGTGTCCGCGTAGCACGTCCGGGTTCATGGCTTCGATCCTAGACATCCGTCTCCCATATAGACAGCCTACATGTAGGCTGTCTATATGTAGGCTGTCTATATCAGACAGGCACAACAACGGAGTCGTGATGGATGTACTCGAACTGGCCCGTACGCAGTTCGCGGTGACGGGCAGCCTGCACTTCCTGTTCGTCGTGCTCACACTGGGACTGGCGCCACTGGTGGCGATCATGCACACGCGATGGGCTGTCTCCGGCACGCCGGTGCACGAGGGAATGACGCGTTTCTGGGGGCAGGTCTACGTCATCAACTACGCGCTGGGCATCGTGACCGGGCTGGTGATGGAGTTCCAGTTCGGGCTCGCGTGGAGCGGGCTGTCCCACTACGCGGGCGACGTGTTCGGCGCGCCGCTGGCCATGGAGACCCTGGTGGCGTTCTTCCTGGAGTCCACGTTCCTGGGGCTGTGGATCTTCGGCTGGGGCCGGCTGCCCAAATGGGCGCACGTGGCGTGCATCTGGGCCGTCACACTGACGGCGTACGCGAGCGCGTTCTTCATCATGGTGGCCAACTCCTTCCTGCAGAACCCGGCGGGCTCCGTGGTGAGCGGCGGCCGGATGGTGCTGACCGACTTCGGCGCCCTGCTCACCAACAAGGCGCTGATCTTCGCCTTCCCGCACGTGCTCGGGGCCGGGCTGTTCACCGGGGGCATGGTGCTGGTGGGCGCGAGCGCGTACCAGCTGCGCCGCCGTACCAAGGAGCTGGAGTTCTTCACCCGGTCGATGCGCATGGGCGTGTACACCGCGGCCATCGGGATTTTCGTGACGCTGGGCTTCGGCTACGCGCAGTTCGGCGCGGTCGCCGAGGGCAAGTTCGACGGCGACGGGGGCGCCGCGCTGCCGCTCGCGCTCATGATGGAGGCCGGCCATCTGCTCGCGCTGGTCGTGCTGCTCGGGATGCTGCCGCTGGTCGGCGTGCTGCCGAGGTGGCGCTGGACCCATCCGATCCTGATGGCGATGACGCCGCTGCCGTTCATCGTGTCGATCTTGGGCTGGGTGGCCAGGGAGGTCGGGCGGCAGCCGTGGATGATCTGGGAGCGGCTCACCGTGGCCGACGCCATGTCGCCCGAGCTGACCTCGGGCATGGTCACCGCCTCGCTCATCGCCTTCACCGCCGTGCTGGGACTGCTGGCCGTCGCCGACTACGTCCTCATCGCCCGGACCGTCAAGCGGGGACCGCGCGAACCTGCCCTGGGCGCCGCCGCGGCGGACGAGCCGCGATCCCCCGCGCTGAGCTACTGAGGAGTGCGTGACACATGGAAGTGATCTGGTTCGTCTTCTTCGCGGCGCTGCTGGCCGGCTATTTCGCCCTTGAGGGCTTCGACCTGGGCGTGGGGCTGCTGCTGCCGCTCCTCGGCAGGACGCGGGAGACCCGGGACCGCATGGTGGCCGCCGTGGCCCCGTACGTGCTGGCCAACGAGGTGTGGCTGGTCGCCGTCGCCGGCACCCTGTTCGGGGTCTACCCGCTCCTGGAGGGCGAGGTGTTGTTCGGGCTGTACCCGCTGGTCGTGGCCATGCTGCTGAGCTGGATCGTGCGCGACGCCGGGCTGTGGTTCCGGCGCAGGCTCGACGGCTCCGCGTGGCGGGGCTTCTGGGACGCGGCGATCGCGTTCGGGTCCTTGGGGCTCTCGTTCGGCTGGGGAATGGCGCTGTACGCGGCGGCCACCGGGTTCGAGTCGCCGCCCGTCCACCCGCTCGGGGTGCTGCTGGGCGTGGTGATGACGCTGCTGTTCGCCCTGCACGGATGGACGTTCCTCGCCTGGCGCACGCCGGGCGAGTTCGGCGGCACGCGGTCGGGGCGGGCGCTGCTGGGGACGGGACTGGTCGCCGCGATCCCCGCGCTGGGGGTGCTGGCGGGCGCGATGCCGTACCTGCTGGGGCACAGCGCGCCCCCCGCCACGCTGAATGTGCTCAGTGTCATGGTGCTGCCGTTCGCACCCATCATGCTGGGCGCGCAAATATGGGTGTGGCGGACTTTCCGGCCAGGTAAGGACGCCTTCCGGTTCCCATCGTTCTTCTGAGGGCACGTGCACAAGGATCTCCTGCGGCTCATGCGGGCCGAGCGCTCCGTCCGCCGCCACCTCGCCGTCACCATGGCCGCGGCCCTGCTGGCGGGGCTGCTCGTACTGGTGCAGGCCGAGCTGCTCGCCGGGGTGTTGTCCGGCAGGTTCACGGCCGCCGCGCTGGCCGGCCTGGCGGCGGTGGTGTGCGTACGCGCGCTGCTGGCCTGGACGCAGGGCGTCTTCGCCGGGCGCACCGCGACCGGCGTGAAGTCGGCGCTGCGCCACCGGCTGCTCGCACGCCTGCGCGAGCTGGGGCCGGGCAGGCTCGCCGCGCACCGCTCCGGCGAGCTGGTCACGCTCGCCGGGCGCGGCCTCGACGGGCTCGACGCCTACCTGACCGGCTACCTGCCCGCCATCGCGGTCGCCGCGGTGGTGCCCGTGGCCGTGCTGGTCCGGCTGTTCGCCGCCGACCTCGCCAGCGCGGTCATCGTCCTCGTCACGCTGCCGCTGATCCCCGTCTTCGGGGCGCTGGTGGGCATGACGACCAAGGCGGTCACCGAGCGCCAGTACCTCGCGTTGTCGCGGCTCGGCGGCCACTTCCTCGACGTGGTGCGCGGGCTGCCCACCCTCCGGGCGTTCGGCCGGGCCCGCTACCAGGCGGGCGTCATCCAGCAGGTCGCCGACGCCCACCGGAGCGCCACCATGCGGACGTTGCGGGTGGCGTTCCTGTCGTCGCTGGTCCTGGAGCTGTGCGCGTCGCTGTCGCTGGCGCTGGTGGCGGTGCCGATCGGGCTGCGGCTGCTGGGCGGGTCGCTGGACCTGACCACGGCGCTGCTGGTGCTGCTGCTGGCGCCGGAGGCGTACCTGCCGCTGCGGGCGATGGGGACGCGGTTCCACGCGTCCATGGAAGGGGTGGCCGCCGCCGACGCGGCCTTCGCCGTGCTCGACCGTTCCGCCGGCGACCAGGGTGATCCCGTACGCCGCCCGGCCGCCGCGCCGACGGCGTCCCCGGAGACGGGGACGCTCCAGTCCGGGGCTCGCGGAACGGCGGCTTCCGCGACGACGGGCGCGCCGGAGATCCGGCTCGAGGGCGTGACCGTCCGCTACCCGGGCCGGGACGGCGCCGCGCTGGACGACGTCTCCCTCACCATCGGCCCGTGCGAGCGGGTCGCCCTGGTCGGCGAGAGCGGCGGGGGCAAGAGCACGCTGCTCCACCTCATCCTCGGCTTCGTCCATCCGTCCGAGGGGCGGGTGCTCATCGACGGCACGGACCTGCGCGAGCTCGACCTGGCGAGCTGGCGGGCGCGGCTCGCGTTCGTGGCGCAACGGCCGCACCTGTTCGCCACCACCGTGGCCGGCAACATCCGGCTCGGCGCGCCGTCGGCCTCCACGGAAGAGGTACGCCGGGCGGCCGCGGCCGCGCACGCCGGCTTCGTGGCCGACCTGCCGCAGGGGTTCGACACCGTGGTCGGCGAGCGCGGGGCCGACTTCTCGGCGGGCCAGCGGCAGCGGATCGCGCTGGCGCGGGCCTTCTGCCGTCCTGGCGCCTCGGTGCTGCTGCTCGACGAGCCCACGGCCCGCCTGGACGGGCGGAGCGAGGCCGCCGTGGTGGCGGCGACCGCGGACCTGGCCCGGGGCCGTACAGCCGTCATCGTCGCGCACCGCCCCGCGATGATCGATCTCGCCGACCGTGTCGTGCGCGTCCACGAGGGCCGCATCGTCTCCGACACCGCGCGCCCCGCCGGGACGGCACACCCACCCGGCATGCCGTCGGCGGCCCAGGCGACGGCCGGCCTGTCCGACGTCCCCCCAGGAAGCGGGGCAGCGGACGCGGCCGGCGTGCCGTCAGGGGGCGGGGCGGACGCGCCCGCTCGGGACGGCCGGCGGACGGCGGATGTGCGGTGTGAGGAGGGCGGGCGATGAACCGGCGCATGGGGACGCGGCTCGTCTGGGCCGTACTGGCCGGGTCGGCGGCCGACCTGGCGGGGCTCGGGCTGATCGCCGCCGCCGCGTGGCTGATCACCAGGGCCGCCGAGCAGCCGCCGCTCGCCGCGTTGAGCGTGGCGATCGTGGCGACCAGGGCGTTCGCCACCGGCAAGGGCGTCTTCCGCTACGCCGAACGGCTTACAGGTCACGACGTCGCCCTCCGCGCCCAGGCGGGCACCCGTGAGCGGCTCTACCAGGCCCTGATCCCGCCGCAGCGCCCCCGGCACGGCGGCGCCGACCTGCTCAGCCGCATGGTCGACGACACCGAGGCCGTGCAGGACCTGCTGGTGCGCTGCCTGCTCCCGGCCGCCGCGGCGGCGATGGCCGGGCTGGCCGCCGTCGTCATCGGGCTGACCATCCTGCCGGTGACGGCGCTGGTGCTGGTGGCCGGCCTGGTGCTGGCCGGTGTGGTCCTGCCCGCGGGCACGGCAACCGCCGCCCGCCGCTGGTCGGCCAGGATCGCCCCGGCGAGGGCGGCGCTGGCGGGACGGGTGGCGGACCTCGTACACGGTGCCGCTGACCTGGCCGCCTACGGCGCCGACGACGCGGCGCTGGCCAGGGCCCTGGCCGCGGACGAGTCCCTGGCCGCCCTCGAACGCCGCCAGGCCCGCGTCCACGCCGCCGCCCTGGCGGGGGGCACCCTGGTGCAGGGGCTGACGGTGGCGGCCGTCGTCCTGCTCGCCCAGGGGGCGGGTGCCGGCTCGGTCGGGACGGCCGTGCTGGCGCTGACCTCCCTGGTGGCCTTCGAGCCGGTGCTGCCCCTGGCAGCCGCGGGCGAGCGCATGGCGGGCATCACGGCCGCGCTGCGGCGGCTGCGCGAGGTCCGCTCCGCCGAACCGGCGGTCGGCGAGCCCGCCGCGCCCGCGCCGCTGCCCGGCGGCCCCTTGACCGTCGAGATCGACGACCTGGTGGTACGCCACGCCGCCAGGGAGGCGTCCCCGGCCGGCGTCGCGCCGCCGGCGGTCTCCTCTCCGCACCCCGCGCCGGCGCCCGGCGGTCCCGGCTCCCCGGCGGCGGCTGGTTCCGGGGAGGCGGTGCACGGCGGGCGACCGGCGCTGGACGGGGTGTCGTTGCGGCTCACGCCCGGCAAGCGGGTCGCGGTCGTCGGGCCGAGCGGGGCGGGCAAGAGCACGTTGCTGGCCGCCCTGATGCGCCTGGTGGAGCCGGAGTCGGGCACGATCACGGTGAACGGCACCGACCTCCGTGAGCTCGCCGGTGACGACGTGCGGACGCTGATGACGGGGCTCACCCAGGACCCCTACATCTTCCGCGCCGGTCTTCGTGACAACCTGCGCCTGGCGGGGCCCGAAGCCGGCGACGAGGAGCTGCGGCGCGCCGTACGCGATGCCAGGCTCGGGGCGTGGGTCGAGCGCACCGGCTGGGACACGGAGCTGGGCGAGGACGGCAGGACCGTGTCCGGCGGCCAGCTGCAGCGGCTGGCCCTGGCCAGGGCGTTGTTGTACGACCCTCCTGTGCTGCTGCTCGACGAGCCCGCCGAGGCGCTCGACGAGGAGACGGCCGACCGGCTCATGGCCGACCTGCTCGACGTGACCAGGGACCGCACCACGCTGCTCGTGACGCATCGCCTCAAAGGCCTGGAGACGGTCGACGAGGTCGTCGTGCTCGACGAGGGCCGCGTCGTCCAGCGAGGCCGCCATGAGGAGCTCGTCTCCGTGCCCGGCTATTACCGGGATCTGTGGGAGTCCGAGGTCCTGACCAGGCGTTAGGCCGGCACCACTCCGAACGCCCGCTCCAAGGGGTGGAGTTGGCGCGGCAATCTGGTTTATGATACAAACCAGTTTGCGATGTTGAGGAGTTTGCGTTGGTAGAAGACGATCGGCCGCCGAGCCCCGAGGAGATGCTCCGCGTCATCGAGGAGCAGCGCGCCGCCACCACGAAATGGCTCTGTGGCGACCCGCTGCTGCTCTACCTGCCCTGGGGCGTGGCCTGGCTGATCGGCTTCACCGCGTTCTTCCTGCACTACGGGCTCGACGGCCGGGCGTACGCGCCGATCTCCCAGATGCAGGCGCTGGCGCTGCTGATGGCCGGGCAGATCGTGGCGGGCGCGATCGCCGCGTTCGGCATCGTGCGGATGAACAGCCTCGTCCGGGGCGACAGCTCGGCCCGCGGCGCGATGTACGGCTACGCGTGGATGGCGGGCATGCTGCTCATGGTCGTCATCTGCCTCAGGATGGGCCCCCTGCTGCCGCCCGACGAGACCGGCCTGCTCTGGGCGGGCACGTCGCTGCTGGTGGTGGCGGTGCTGCACATGGCCGGCGGCGCTCTCTGGCTCAACTGGCCGATGTTCTTCATCGGGGCCTGGGTCGCCGCCGTCGACGCGCTGGGCGTGCTGCTCGGCGCGGGCTGGCACGCGCTGCTGACGGCCGTGCTGCTGGGGGGCGGCTTCATCGTGGCCGGCCTCTGGCTGCGGCGGCACGACCGGTGAACGCGGACATGGCGCCTCCCGATCTCGACCCGGTAATCCACGCGCAGGCCAGGCTGCGGGTGGTCGCCGCGCTCAACGTGCTCGCCGACGGCGACGAGATGGCCTTCGGCTCCATGAAGGAGCTGCTCGGCATGACGGCCGGCAACCTGTCGGTGCACCTGACCAAGCTGGAGGAGGCCGGATACGTGCGGATCACCAAGACGCACAAAGGCCGCACCCCCGTCACGTTCGTGGCGCTGACCAAGCGCGGGCGCCTGGCCTTCGAGGAGTACACCAAGGCGATCCGCGCCCTGCTCGACAACGCTGGAGGCGTTACATGACCGTCCTCGCTCAAGCGGCCGAGGTCACCCGCCGCTACGGAAACGTGCTCGCGCTCGACCGCGTCTCGCTCGACATCCGCGCGGGCGAGCTGGTCGGGCTGCTCGGCCCCAACGGCGCGGGCAAGTCCACCCTCATCAACCTGTTCGTGGGGCTGCGCCGCCCGACCTCCGGCACGGTCACGCTGTTCGGCGGCTCGCCGCAGGACCCCGCCATGCGGCGCCGCATCGGCGTGACCCCGCAGGAGACGGGGCTGCCCGAGGCGTTACGCGTCGGGGAGGTCGTCGACTTCGTGTCGGCGCACTTCCCTGAGCACGCGGGCAAGCACGAGCTGCTGGCCCGTTTCGGCCTGAGCGACCTGGTCAAGCGGCAGATCGGCGGCCTGTCCGGCGGCCAGAGGCGGCGGCTGGCCGTGGCGCTGGCGTTCGCGGGCGACCCGGAGCTGGTCTTCCTCGACGAGCCGACGACTGGCCTCGACGTCGAGGCCAGGCGCTCCCTGTGGGACGGCATCACCTCCTTCCACGAGCAGGGCGGCACCGTGCTGGTCACCAGCCACTACATCGAGGAGATCGAGGCGCTGGCCAGGCGGGTCATCGTGGTGGGTCACGGGCGCGTGCTGGCCGACGACACGATGGAGTCCGTACGCGACATCGTGGGTGTGCGGCGTGTCTCCTTCACCGCCGCCGACCTGCGCGACTGGGACGCACTGCCGGGCGTGCTCGGCGCCGAGCGCGCCGCCGGCGGCCGGGTCAGCCTGGTGACCACCGACCCCGACCGGCTGGTCGTCGAGCTGGTGACGGGCGGCACGCCGTTCTCCGGCCTCGAGGTCAGACAGACCACGCTCGAAGAGGCGTTCCTCGCCATCACCTCGAAGGAGGCCGCGCATGTCTAGCCTGGTCGCCGCCCACACCCGCTACCTCATGACCGAGCAGATCAGGGTGCCCATCGGCATTCTCGCCAGCGCGCTGTTCCCGGCCATCTCGATGGTGGTGTTCGTGGTGCCGCTGGCGGGCGGCCAGGCACAGGCGGCCACGACGGCGTCGGCGTCGCTGATGTTCTTCGGCGCGATGTCCGGCGCGCTGATCGGGTTGAGCGTCGCCGTCGCCATGGACCGCGAGCAGCCGTGGAACTTCTATCTGCGCACGCTTCCCGCGGGCCCGTTCCCCCGCTTCGCCGGGCGGATGGCGGCGACGCTCGCCGTCATGCTCGCCTCGGTGGTGCCGGTGCTGCTGGTCGCGGCGTTCCTCACGGAGGCGACGATCACGCCGCTCAGGCTCCTGGCCGGGCTGGGCGTGCTGGTCGCCTGCGGGATCCCGTTCATGCTGATGGGGTTGTTCCTCGGCTACATGCTGACGTCGAAGGCCGTGATCGCGGTGTCGCAGCTGCTGTTCTTCCCGCTCGCGATCCTCGGCGGGCTGCTGGTGCCACCGGCCTACCTGCCCGACTTCATCGGGATCGTCTCGCCGTACACGCCGACGAGGGGCGCGGCCGAGCTGTTGTGGGCGGTGACGGCGGGCACCAGCCCCGACATGCTCTCGGTGGTCATGCTGGCCGTGTGGACCGTGGCCGCGGCGGTGGCCGCCGGATGGGCCTACCGCCGCGACGAGGGCCGCCGCTTCTCCTGATCATGGGGGGTGTGCCGCCGAGTCCGCAGCGATCTCAACGGCACACCCGTTCCATGAGGGGGTCCTGTTATTTCTTCTCTTCGAGGGTCACGGTGACCTCGCCGGCTTCGCCGTCCCTCATATATGTGATCTTGACCTGTTGGCCGGGTTTAAAACCTCTGACCTGTCCCACCACAGTATCTCCACCGTCAACCGACTTGCCGGCGATCTTGGTGATCAGGTCGCCCTCCTCGAGCCCGGCCTTCTCCGCCGGGCTGTCCGCGGTGACCTGCCTGACCAGGGCGCCCGGCACGTCGCCGGTGGCGTCGGTGACGCTCACGCCGAGGAAGGCGTGGGTGACCTTGCCGCTGCTGATGAGCTGCTCGGACACCTGCTTGGCGGTGTTGACCGGAATGGCGAAGCCGACGCCGCCGCCGGCCGCGTCGGAGGCGATCGCGGTGTTGATGCCGACCAGCTCGCCCGCGGCGTTCACGAGCGCGCCTCCGGAGTTGCCGGGGTTGATCGAGGCGTCGGTCTGGATCGCTCCGCCGATCGTGGTGCCGCTGCTCTCCTGACCCTGCTGGGTCCAGCCCGGCGGGAGTTGCTGGCGCGGCTCGTCGCCGGTGGTCAGCGTACGGTCCAGCGCGCTGACGATGCCCGCCGTGACCGACCCTGCCAGGCCGAGAGGGCTGCCGATGGCGAGCACGGCGTCGCCCACCTTGAGCTGGTCGCTGTCGCCGAGGGTGGCCTTGGGCAGCCCCGAGACCCCTTCCGCGCGGATGACCGCGAGGTCGGTGGCGGGGTCGGTGCCGACGGTGGCGGCCTTGGCCGTCTTGCCGTCGCTGAACTTGACCGTCATCTGCCCGCCGCCGGGCTCCACCACGTGGTTGTTGGTGAGGATGAGGCCGTCCTCCGACAACACGACTCCCGAACCCTCACGGGTCTGGCCCTGGATCATCACCACGGTCGGCTGCACCTTCGCCGCGACGTCGGCGACGGTCATCTGGTCGGCGGCGGGCTTGAAGACGGGGCTCGGCGTGCCCGTGCCGGCGACCGGCTCGGGCTGGAACGAGGTGGCCACCGCGGCGCCCACGACGCCGCCGCCGACGGCCACCGCAACCAGAGCCAGCCCGGCGATCGCCTTCCTGCCGGCGGAGAAACCCGGCTTCTTCGGCGGCGCGGGCGGCGGCGGCTGCTCCATCATGATCGTGTCACGCCGGGGAAAGCCCCCGGCGGACGGCGGGGTGGCCCCGAACTGGCTCCACCCGCCGGTGCTCTGCTCGCGAGGCTCGTTCGCGTCCATTCGTCCATCTCCCTCAAGTCCCGATGACTCAAGAGTGCCAAGTCGCGCGTAAGAGCCGATTAAGGCCGTGATCGGCGGCATCGGGGCGCGTTGACATGGCGCTTATCACCGCTGGTCAGGGGCCGGTCGCATGGAGCGAGATCGTGACGAGAAATTTCCCGCGGACGGCGGCCCCGCCCTGCTGGAGCCGTCAGCGGCGGTTCGCGGTGTGAATTTGACCAAGTATTTACGTCCGCTCCGACCAGTACTCGTCCCGCAGCAGGCGCTTGTAGAGCTTGCCCGTCGGGTGGCGGGGCAGTTCCTCGCGGAAGTCGACCGACTTGGGACACTTGTAGTGCGCGAGGCGCTCGCGGCAGTACGCGATCAGCTCCGCCTCCAGCCCGGGGCCCGCCTCGGCCATGGTCGCCGGCTCGACCACCGCCTTGACCTGCTCCCCCATCTCCTCGTCCGGCACGCCGAACACCGCCACGTCGGCGACCTTCGGATGCACCGACAACACGTTCTCGGCCTCCTGTGGGTAGATGTTCACCCCGCCTGAGATGATCATGTACGAGCGGCGGTCGGTGAGGTGAAGGAAGCCGTCGGCGTCCAGGTAGCCGATGTCCCCCAGGGTCGTCCAGCCCCTCCCCCGCGGGTCCTGGGCCGCGCGAGTCTTGCCGGGGTCGCCGTGATATTCGAAGCGGCCGCCGTTCTCGAAGTAGATCGTGCCGTGCTCGCCCGGCGGCACGTCGTCGCCGTCCTCGTCGCAGATGTGCACGATGCCGAGCAGGGAGCGGCCGACCGTGCCCTTGTGCCGGAGCCAGTCCTCGGAGTTGACATAGAGGAAGCCGTTGCCCTCGGTGCCCGCGTAATACTCGTGGATGATCGGGCCCCACCAGTCGATCATCTGCTCCTTGACGGGGATCGGGCAGGGGGCAGCGGCGTGGATCGCATACTTGAGCGATGAAATATCGTATTTTGCCCGGGTTTCTGGTGGGAGCTTGAGCATCTTGATGAACATCGTCGGCACGAGCTGCGAGTGTGTCACCCCGTACCTCTCCGCCAGCGCCAGATACTGCTCGGAGTCGAAGCGCTCCATCACCACCACCGTCGCCCCGAGCCGCTGGAACGTCAGGCAGTAGCGCAGCGGCGCGGCGTGGTAGAGCGGCGCCGGCGAGAGGTAGACGCTGCCGGACGACGGCGCGAACAGGGCCTCGATGAGCTTGAACAACATCCCGGGCTCGGTGAGCGGGCCGTGCGTGGAGGGCGTCTTGACGCCCTTCGGCCGCCCCGTGGTGCCGGAGGAGTAGAGCATGTCCGCCCCGAGGCACTCGTCGGCGACCGGGGTGACCGGCTGCTTCGCGACCGCCTCCTCGTACGATGCGAAGCCGTCGGCCACGCCGTCGAGCATGAGCCGCAGCTCGACGCCCGGCGTGGCGTCGGCGATCGAGGTGGCGACGCCGGCCAGGTCGGCGCTCGAGATGAACACGCGGGCGCCGCAGTTGCCGACGATGTAGGCCAGCTCGTCGGCCTGCAGCCGCGAGCTGACCGGCGTGTAGAAGAGGCCCGAGCGGTGCGCGGCCCACGCGATGACCAGGAAGAGCGGATGGTTGCCGAGCATGAAGGCGATGTGGTCGCCCGGCCGCAGTCCCGCCGCGCGGAACAGATGGGCCAGCCGGTTCGACTCCTCGTCCAGCTCGCGGTAGGTGACGACCTTCCCGGAGCCCGCCATGATCACAGCGGGCTTGTCTGGGGTGGCTGCTGCGATGGCTCCCGGATACATGAACAGAACAGTATTCGGTCGCTTGCCCTCCACGCCATAACCCGCTTCGCGGGCTTCCCTCCGGCATGGCGAAGCCGCGGCCTCGTCGTCGAGGCCGCGGCTCATACGGCGGCTCCTACGGGCGGCTCGTACGGGGGCTCGTACGGCGGCGCGTCAGGCGGCCGCGTGGAAAACGCCCTGCCAGCCGCTGTGGTGGCCGGTCGGGTGGTGACGGTCGCCCCTGCTCACGTCCACGTAAATGTGGGCGACGTTCTTACCGTGGAAGGAGAAGCGCCTCGGGTGCCGGTCGCAGTTGCGGAACTGCTCGACGTACGAGGAACCATCCTCACGCACGACCTTGAACGTTTCCCACGCGCACTTGTTCCGGCCCCACCATTTGTGATTGGAGAGCGTGCTGCGCACGGTGTAGAAGTGGTCGTACCGCCACTCCCACACGTGCTTCTTGACTTTCTTCACGACCCACTTGCAGTGCTTGTGGCCCTTACGGTCCTCCCAGCACACTCGCTTCTTCACCGGCACCCACTTCACGTACCGGTGTTTGACGCGCTTCTTGTCGGCCGACACGTGACCGTGCGCCTCGGCCTTGTGGTCGGTGGACTCATAAGATCCCCAGCTCACGTGGGCGGAGCGGGAGCCGGATGCCGTGCTGCCTGCCGTCGCGTTCGCGGCGGCAGGAGCGATGAGCGCCACCAGCGCGGTGGCGATGACGCCGAGCATGATTCGCGAGACGAATCGCACTTGGGGCCTCCTCGGAGAGGTTTTGCTGACCCCGTTTTAATACGCCCGCCGGATTGCGCTCCGCTTACAAATGACTTGCCGCCTCAATGAAATTGATCACCTGATATTCCCGGCCGTCGCACGCGTTTTCAATATCATTCTGCGGGAATCACCGAGCCGGCGTACTTCTGCTGGATGAAATCCTTCACCCGCTGGTCTCGCAGCAGCTTGCCGAGGGTCACGATGTTCGCGTCCTTCTCGTGGCCCGCCGGCACGACCAGGCCGTTGGCGTACGGGTTGCCCTCGCCCTTCTCCAGCACCAGCGCCTGCGACGCGGGCTTGAGCCCGGCCTCGATCGCGTAGTTGCCGTTGATCACCGCGGCGTCGACGTCCTCCAGCGAGCGCGGGAGTTGCGCCGCCTCCAGCGGCTCGAACCGTAGGTTCTTCGGGTTCTCCGTCACGTCGCGCTCGGTGGCGGCGGTGCCCGCACCGTCCCTCAGCTTGACCATGCCGTTGTCGGCCAGCAGCTTGAGCGCGCGGCCCAGGTTGGTGGCGTCGTTCGGGACCGCCACCGTGGCCCCTGCGGGCAGCGCCTGCGCCTCGGTGATCTTCTTGGAGTACAGGCCGAGCGGCTCCAGGTGGACCGGCGCGACGAAGGCCAGCTCGGTGCCCTTGGAGGAGTTGAAGTCGTCGAGGTACGGCTTGTGCTGGAAGAAGTTCGCGGTCAGCAGGCCCTCGTCGAGCTGCGTGTTCGGCTGCACGTAGTCGGTGAACTCCACGATCTCCAGCTTGAGGCCGGCGGCCGGAGCCAGGTTCTCCTTGACGAAGCCGAGGATCTCGGCGTGCGGCACCGGGCTGGCTCCGATCTTGAGCACGCTGTCGGCCGACTCGGCTTGCGTCGTGGCGGACTGCGACGTACCGCATGCGGCGAGCGACAACGCCAGCACAACCGCACCCACAATGCGACCAAATTTCATGATTTTCCTTACTTGTGCGATAGACGCCTGGCGACCCAGTCGCCCAGGCTCTGCAGGAGTTGCACGATCACGATGAGCACCACCACGGTGACGATCATCACCAGCGTCTCGAACCGCTGGTAGCCGTACCGGATGGCCAGGTCGCCCAGCCCGCCGCCGCCGATCGTGCCGGCCATGGCGGAATAGCCGATGAGCGCGACCACGGTCACGGTCAGGCCCGCCACCAGCCCGGGCAGCGCCTCGGGCAGCAGCACCTTGCGTACGATCGCGGTGCGGCCGGCGCCCATGGCCTGGGCGGCCTGCACGACGTCCGTACCGACCTCCCTGAGGGCCGTCTCGACCAGCCGGGCGAAGAACGGCACCGCGCCGGCCGTGAGCGGCACCACCACGGCGGCGGTCCCGATCGTGGTGCCGACGACGAGGCGGGTGAACGGGATGATCGCGATCATCAGCACGATGAACGGCAGCGAGCGCCCGATGTTGACCACGAACCCGAGCGCCGACTTCAGCGCCGGCATCGGCCGGAGCCCGCCGCGGTCGAACACCACGAGCGCCACGCCGAGCGGCAGCCCGAACAGCACGGTGAACAACGTCGACCAGCCGACCATCTGCGCCGTCTCCACCGTCGCCGGCCACAGCAGGGGCAGCATCTCCTCCCAGGTCATGCGGCCCCGCCTTTCCGGGTCTCCCCCGCGACGTCGACGATCAGCCCGCAGTCACGCAGGTACGCCAGCGCCGCGCCGGTCTCGGCGCCGTCGAGCGCGACGCGCAGCCGCCCGGCCGATCCGCCCGCCAGTTCCTCGATCGAGCCGCCCAGGATGCTCACGTCCACGTCGAACCTCCGCACGACCTCCGACACGACCGGCCGGCCCGGATCGCCGGTGAACGTCAGCGTCACCACGCCGGGCGGGGCGGGCTCGGGCAGCGGGAAGATCTCCCTGGTCAGGCGGGGAACCGGGCGTCCTGATGAGGCCGGCGATGGCTCCCGACTCCTCGATGCGGCCCTCCGACATGATGGCGACGGAGTCGCAGACGGTCTTGACGACGCCCATCTCGTGGGTGATGAGCAGGATCGTCAGGCCCAGCTCGGTGTTGAGCCGCTTGAGTAGGGCGAGGATCGACTGGGTGGTGGCCGGGTCGAGGGCGGAGGTGGCCTCGTCCGACAGCAGCACGTCCGGGTTGCCCGCCAGCGCCCTGGCGATGCCGACCCGCTGCTTCTGCCCGCCGGAGAGCTGGTGAGGGCGGTCCTTGCCGCGGCCGTCCAGCCCGACGAGCTCCAGCAGCTCGGCCACCCTGCGCGCGCGCTCGGCCCTGGGCACGCCCATGACCTCCAGCGGGAAGGCGACGTTGCCGGCGACCGTGCGCGAGGAGAGCAGCGCGAAGTGCTGGTGGATCATGCCGATGCGCTGCCTGGCCCGGTTCAGCTCGCCGCCGCCCAGCGCGGTCAGGTCCTGGCCCGCGACCGTGACGGTGCCCGCGGTGGGACGTTCGAGCAGGTTGACGCAGCGCAGCAGCGTGCTCTTGCCGGCGCCGCTCTGGCCGAGCACGCCGTAGATCTCGCCTTCGCGCACGTGCAGGTCGACACCGTCCAGGGCGACGGTCTCGCCATAGTGCTTGCGCAGGCCGGAAGCCTGGATCACGAAAAATCCCCACCACGGAGAGCGGCCACCGGCGGGGGCCGCGGAAACGTACAGGACCGGAGAGAAGGCGCCGGGTCAGCGGGTGCCGGGGTGGAAAGGCAGGTGGCTCAGCCTGCGCAGCACGAAACCGGGAGTGATGATCATGACGACCTTCGAGGAGAACGGGCGGACGGGTTGCTCTAGTGGGCCGGCATTCGCCCCGTATGCATGCGACAACACGCCGCGCCTCCGCGGGCGCCCTGGTCGTGCGCGTATGCCTCGTTCACGCCGTTGCTAACGACGTCGTGAGCTCGCGCTATTCCGCGCCCTCGCCGTGATGTGCGTCACGCTCCGCGATCAGGGAGCCACGCCGGCCCGGCGGCTCGCTCTCCCGCGCCCGCCGCTGTATGGGAGACACCTGTCACTCCGGTCATAACGGCGACCCGCCCCGGACGACGGGCGGCGCATCGAGGTACGGGGGCACCGACGTGGCGGTGCAGGCGCTGTTCCGGCGCTCGACCCGGCCAGGGGACGAGCCAGGGAACCGGCCGGTGGACGAGGCGGTGCGCAAGCCGGTGCTCGACGACGCGCGGGCCGAGCTGATTGCCGGGAATCTCGCCGGAACCCGTCGAACGCGGCGCCACCCCACGACTCCGTCCGCGAGCAAGAACCAAGACGGCGGCCCCGTGATCACAGACGTGATCACGGGGCCGCTTCTGTCTGATCTGTTTCGCCGGCAGTGTGCCGCCCCGGGTGGCGGGGTCAGGCCGCCACGGAGGAGGCGACCTGAGCCGGGGTGAGCGCGAGGTCCAGGACCTCGCGCACGTCGCTGACCGTGTGGATGGTCAGCTCGTCGCGGACCTCCTCGGGCACGTCGTCCAGGTCCGGCTCGTTGCGGGCCGGGATGAGGACGGTGGTGATGCCCGCGCGGTGCGCGGCCAGCAGCTTCTGCTTGACACCGCCGATCGGCAGCACCCGCCCGGTAAGCGAGATCTCGCCGGTCATGGCCACGCCGCCGCGGACGAGCCGCCCCGACAGGAGCGAGGCCAGCGCGGTCGTCAGCGTCACACCGGCCGAAGGGCCGTCCTTGGGGACGGCGCCCGCGGGGAAGTGCACGTGGACCGAGCGGTCCTTCAGCGCGGTGACCGGCAGCTCCAGCTCCGCGCCGTGCGAGCGCAGGTAGGACAGCGCGATCCTGGCCGACTCCTTCATCACGTCGCCCAGCTGGCCGGTGAGCGTGAGCCCGGTCTCGCCGGTCTCCGGATCGGCCATCGACGCCTCCACGTAGAGCACGTCGCCGCCGGCGCCGGTGACCGCCAGGCCGGTGGCCACGCCCGGCACCGAGGTGCGCTGGCGGGACTCGGGCAGTGACGACTCGGGCACGAACCTCGGCCGCCCGATGTAGCCGACCAGGTCGTCCTCGCCGACCGCGACGGGCAACTCGTCCTTGGCCGCCACCTTGCGCAGGATCCTGGCGACAGCCCGCTCCAGGGAGCGTACGCCGGCCTCGCGTGTGTATTCGGCGGCCAGCCTGTGCAGCGCCGCGTCCTCGACCTTGACCTCCTCGGCGGTCAGCCCGGCCAGCTCCAGCTGCCTGGGCAGCAGGTGGTCGCGGGCGATCGCGACCTTCTCGTCCTCGGTGTAGCCGTCGAGGGTGACGACCTCCATCCGGTCGAGCAGCGGCCCGGGGATGGCCTCCAGGACGTTGGCCGTGGCCAGGAACAACACGTCGGACAGGTCGAGCTCGACTTCGAGATAGTGATCGCGGAACGTGTGGTTCTGGGCCGGGTCGAGCACCTCCAGCAGGGCGGCCGTGGGGTCGCCGCGGTAGTCGGCGCCAACCTTGTCGACCTCGTCGAGCAGGACGACGGGGTTCATCGAGCCGGCCTCGCGGATGGCGCGGACGATGCGGCCGGGCAGCGCGCCGACGTAGGTGCGCCGGTGGCCGCGGATCTCCGCCTCGTCACGCACGCCGCCGAGCGCGACGCGGACGAACTTGCGGCCCATCGAGCGTGCCACGGACTCGCCCAGCGAGGTCTTGCCGACCCCGGGAGGACCGGCCAGCGCGAGCACGGCGCCGCTGCGGCGGCCGCCCACCACGCCGAGGCCCTTGTCCTGGCGGCGCTTGCGCACGGCCAGGTGCTCGATGATGCGGTCCTTCACGTCGGACAGGCCCGTGTGGTCGGCGTCGAGCACGGCCCTGGCGCCCACGATGTCGTAGTTGTCCTCCGTGCGGTCGTTCCACGGGATGTCGAGGATCGTGTCGAGCCACGTGCGGATCCATCCGGTCTCCGGGGACTGGTCGGGGGTCCGCTCCAGCTTGTCGACCTCCTTGAGCGCGGCCTCGCGCACCTTCTCCGGCAGGTCGGCCGCCTCGACGCGGGCGCGGTAGTCCTCCTCCTCGGTCTCGGAGTCGCCGTTGAGCTCCTTCAGCTCCTTCCGCACCGCGTCGAGCTGCTGGCGCAGCAGGAACTCGCGCTGCTGCTTCTCCATGCCCTCCTGGACGTCCTTGCGGATCGTCTCGGCGACGTCGAGCTCGGCGAGGTGCTCGCGCGACCACACGACCAGCTTGGCCAGCCGGTCGGCCGGATCGGCGGCCTCGAGCAGCTCGACCTTCTGCGCCGTGCTCAGCCAGGGGGTGTAGCCGGAGCTGTCGGCCAGCACGGAGGGGTCGTCGATCTGGTTGACCTGGTCGACCACCTGCCAGGCGCCGCGCTTCTGCAGGATCGTCGTGGCCAGCGATTTGTACTCCCTGGCCAGCTCCTGGGCGCGCTCGCCGGCGGCGACGGTGTCGATCGTGTCGGCTTCGACCCACAGCGCGGCGCCGGGGCCGGTCGTGCCGGTGCCCACGCGGACGCGGTCGACGCCGCGCACCACGGCTGCGGGCTCACCGCCCGGCAGCCTCCCGACCTGCTCGACCACCGCCCGAACGCCGATGGCGCCGTAACGGCCGTCGATGCGGGGAACGAGGAGGACCTGCGGCTTGTTGCCACCAGATGCACGGGCCGCGTCTATGGCAGCGCGCACGTCGGAGTCGGACAGGTCCAGCGGAACCACCATGCCCGGCAGGACGACCTCGTCGTCGAGCGGCAGGACCGGAAGGATCAAGCTCTCACTCATGCGAACTCCAAAGGGTTGAGTACATCCGACTCAATTCATCGGAGCCTCGGATTGTTCCCTTCCTTGCTAATGTTCGCTCACGGCGATCGTAATCACGTAATCGGATACCTGAGGGCGACAGTGGGATCAACCCCTGGTGTGACGCGGCGCATGTGGGCCCGACCGTATCCTTGACCAGGTGATCTCCGTCCAACGCGCCCGCGACCTCGCCCGCCGGCGGCCCGGCCGCTCCCGTGCCGCCTCCGGCGAGGGAGCCGACCACACGGCCGGCGCGGAGCCCTCGACGGGGCCCTCGACGGAGCCCGCGACGGAGGCCGCGACGGAGGGCGCGACGGAGGGCGCGACGGAGGGCGCGACGGAGGGCGCGACGGAGGGCGCGACGGAGGGCGCGACGGAGGGCGCGACGGAGGGCGCGACGGAGGGCGACGGTGCCCCTGGCGCCGCGCCCGCGACGGGTCGTGGCGGCGAGCCCGGCGACGAGAACGCCGGGGACTCGCCGAGATGGAGCGACGGGCGAGCGAGCGGCGTGGCGCTGACCCTGGTGCGGCCGTTCGAGCAGGCCCTGTGGCGGGGTGACGCCGACCCGCCACCGACCCCCCGTCGCCTGATCTTCAAGGTGCCGCGCTGGCTGGCGGTGCTCGTGCCGCTGAGGACGTTCAACCTCCTCCAGTGGGCCGAGCTGGTGCTGGCCTTCGCCCTGTTCGGGGTGACCCAGTCCATGGTGAACGACTGGAACCTCCAAGCTCGGCTGCCGATCGATGAGCAGTTCACCTACCTCACCGCTCTGGCGGTCGCGTTGCCCGTGGCGCTGCGCGACCGGTGGCCGCTGGCCGCGTGGCGGGTCTCCTTCGTGTCGATGCCCCTCGTCCTCTGGGTGGCCAAGACGGCCGGGCCGCCAGGAGCCCTTCCCTACGCGCCCCCCGTGATCGTGGCCTACCTGCTGGTCCTCTACTCCGTGGCCCTGCGTTGCGACCGGCAGATCACCTGGGTCGTCTGGATCCTCACGGCCCTCACCGCCTGGATCGCCGACCCCGACTCGATGCTGATCGTGTCGATCATCGCGGCCGTCGCGGTGTTGTTCGGCTACAACGTACGGATCCGGCGCTCGGCCACGGCCAAGCTCGTGGTCGAGGAGCGACGCTCCCAGGTGGCCGAGAGCGCCAAGGCCGTGCTGGCCGAGCGCACCCGCATCGCCCGTGAGCTGCACGACGTGGTCGCGCACCACATGTCGGTGATCGCGATCCAGGCGGAGGCGGTGCCGCTCAAGGCGGCCGGCGACCCGGTGCAGTTGGAGGCGGGCCTGGCCGAGATCCGCGGGCTGTCGCTGGAGGCGATCGCGGAGCTGCGCCAGGTCCTCGGCGTGCTGCGCGATCAGGACGGCCGCACCGACACCGCGCCCCAGCCCGGCCTCAACCGGGTCGACGAGCTGTTCTCCAACGCCCGCGCCGCCGGGCTGGCCGTGCTCGTCCAACGGTCGGGCTCGCTCGACGGGCTGCCGCCCGCCGTGGAACTGTCGGCGTACCGGATCGTGCAGGAGTCGCTGAGCAACGTGATGCGGCACGCGCCGGGAGCGCCCGTCGCGGTGCACATCTCACGCGACGGGGACGAGTTGCGGCTGTGCGTCGCCAACGGGCCGGGCCGCGCGGGCAGCGGCTACGGCGTCCCTGACGATGTTCCGCGCGAGCCTTCTCAGAGCGCGGCGCGGGCGTCCGGCTGGAACACGGCGCGTGAGACGGAGGGAGGCACGGCGCGTGAGGCGAGCCAGGACACGGCAAGCGGCACCGGACAGGGCACGGCGCGTGAGGCGCGGCAGGACACGGCTCGCGGGGCGGGGCAGGGGCTGGTGGGCATGCGGGAGCGGGCGGCGTTGCTCGGCGGCTCGCTCGACGCCGGGCCCCTGTCCGGCGGAGGCTTTGAGGTACGCGCGGTGCTGCCGATCGTGAAGAGGGAGAACGCTTGATCCGGGTTCTGATCGCCGACGACCAGGGGATGGTGCGCACGGGGTTCACCGTGTTCCTGAGCGGCCAGCCGGACATCGAGGTCGTCGGCGAGGCGGCCGACGGGCGGGAGGCCGTGGCGCGGGCCGCCGAGCTCGATCCCGACGTGGTGCTCATGGACGTGCGCATGCCGGTCATGAACGGCTTGGAAGCCACCAGGGAGATCCTCGCCCGTCAGGAGTCGACGAAGGTGCTCATCCTGACGACGTTCGACCTCGACGACTACGTCTACGAAGCGTTGCGGGCGGGGGCCAGCGGGTTCCTGCTCAAGGACGCGTCGGCCGCGCAGCTCGCGGAGGCGGTGCGGGTGGTGGCGGATGGGGAGGCGCTCATCGCCCCGTCGATCACCAAGCGGCTCATCCACGAGTTCGCCCGGCTCGGCGGTCCACGACCGGTGGCGGGCGGGCGGCGGCTGGACGAGCTGACCGAGCGGGAGACGGAGGTGCTCGCCCTGGTCGCCCAGGCGCTGTCCAACCAGGAGATCGCCGGCAAGCTGTTCGTGGCCGAGCAGACGGTCAAGACGCATGTGGGGCGGGTGCTGATGAAGCTCGGGCTGCGCGACCGGGCCCAGGCGATCGTCTTCGCCTACGAGACGGGTCTCGTCCGCCCCGGCGAATGAAGGTTTCCACGGCCGCGCGCAAGCTCTGCGCAGGCCACAGACACGCGGGGATCCGGGCATAGCGGTAGTCCGTTGATTCAGGGTGGCTGGAGACGGCTCTAGTGTTCCTCGTCTTTAATACGGCGCAGAAGTGATTCCAGGGATATAAGGATCTCTTCGGCCGTCTTGATCCAGACGAACGGCTTGGGATCCTCATTCCAGATGTCCACCCACGCCAGGATGTTCTTCTCCAGTGCGGTGACGCTGGTGTGGACGCCCCGCCGGATGAGTTTGTCGGTGATCAGTCCGAACCAGCGTTCTACCTGATGCAGCCAGGAGGCGCTGGTCGGCGTGAAGTGCATGTGAAAACGGGGATGGCCGGCCAGCCGTCTGGACGGCCGGGGTCTTGTGAGTGCCGCAGTTGTCACACACGATGTGCACGTGCAGGTGGGACGGCACCTCGCGGTCGATCTTCTTGAGGAACTTCAGCCATTCCACCGACCGGTGACGCCGGTGCATCGAGGCGATCACCTTCCCATCGGCGATGTCGAACGTCGCGAACAGGCTGCTGGTGCCGTGACGCACGTAGTCATGGGTGCGCCGCTCAGGCATCCCGGGCATCATCGGCAGCACCGGCTGTGACCGGTCCAGGGCTTGGACCTGGGACTTCTCATCCGCGCGGCTCGCGCACCCGCTGCGGTTGGAGCTCCTCGACCTGCTCGGACGGATCGGCTCCGCGACGGCCACGACCTGCGCCAAGCACCTGGCCACCTCCCAGGCATCGTGCTCCTTCCACCTCCGTCAACTGGCCAAGTACGGCTACGTCACCGAGGCCGAGCCCTCAGAGGACAGGCGGGAGCGGCTGTGGCGGCTGACCGACCACGAGCAGAAGTGGGCCGCGACGGAAGGCGGCCCGGCGGCTGCGGAGCTGGAACGGGTGCTCATCGAAAGGGAGGCCGCCCGCATGACCGCATGGGCCCAGACCCGCCGCTCCGCTCCACAAGCCTGGCAGGACGCGGCGTTCGTCTCCGGAGTCAGCGTGCCCCTCACCCCCGAGGAACTCGACGCGATCGGCAAGAATCTCACGAGGCTGCTCGAACCGTACATCGCCCGGCTGACAGACCCGTCACTCACTCCAGCAGGCGCCGAGTCAGCGCGGATCTTCCTCCATGGAGCCCCCCAAGCGTCTCTCGACGCCTAGAGTTCCGCAGGTCATGCGCTCCGGAACGGGTTATCCGCGCTTTGCCGGCCCGTCGGCTGGGGGTACTCGCAGCCGGCGATTGATCACTGTGTTGCGACGACCGCTGGAATGCTCCGAGCGCCGGGTGCGGGGCGTCCTGCCGGGGGCTCCCTGACCTGTGCAGGGACCGGATCGGCCTACGACTCGGCCGACTCGCGGTAGCCATCAGTCAGCGCGATGAGTTCCTTGCGCCCGTCGGCACGCACCCCGATGAGCACCAGCAGGCATGGCTGGTGCTCCTCCAGCCGGAGGTTGACACGGGAGCGGGACTTGACGGACTCGTTGGCGTAGGGCGGCGGTGCGGGCGGCAACGTCCAGGTCGTCGTCGGTGATGACGCCAGCGATGCCCAGCCGGCCGCTGGACTTGAGCACCGGGTGGCCTCGGTCAGTACGGCGAGTTCGCCTGTCAGATGTTGGTGACGCAGTTGGAGATGACGATGTCGGCAGCGGCCGCGGGCAGTGGGACGTCCTCGATGTGGCAGTGCGGGAACTCCACGTTGTTCACTCCTGCCTGCTCGGCGCTGGTGCGGGCCGGGGCGAGCATGTCCAGGCCGTAGATCCGGCCAACGGGCCCACGGGCGTCCTCCATCAGATAGGATCATTAGGAAACATCCGAAAGATCCTATAGAGGTGGACATTGGCAACAGCCAAAGAACGCGACTTCGTCGAGCGTTACGCCTTGTTCTTCGCATCGACGACGGGCGTCTCGCGTACCGCCGGCCGCCTGCACGGCTGGCTGCAGGTCTGCGACCCACCGCATCAATCCCTGACCCAGCTGGCCGACGTCGTCGAGTTGAGCAAGGCCTCGGTGAGCCCGATGATTCGGCAGCTGGAGCAGCTGCAGTTCGTCGAGCGTGCCCCGATCCCCGGCACACGGGAGCACTACTACCAGCTCAAGGGGAGCGGGGACGCGTCGCGCATGATCGAGGACCGCGGCAAGTTCTTCGCCTGGGGCCGCCAGCTCGCCGAGCTCGGCCTGGAGGCCGTCGGGGAGGATCCGGCCAGGCGGGAGCGGCTGGAGGAGTTCCTGGACCTTTACACCTTCATGGAGGAGGAATTCGGTGCACGACTCATTTCAGAGTGGGAGAAGTATCGCCAGGACCGGCGCGCCGCGCGCCACCGAGATGGCTGACCCGATCCGGCTGTCCGGCCTGGTCAAGGTCTACGGAACCACCAGCGCCCTGGACGGCCTGGACCTGACGGTGCAGGCCGGCGAAGTGCACGGGTTCCTCGGGCCCAACGGCGCCGGTAAGACCACCACGATCCGCATCCTGCTCGGCCTTCTGCGCGCCGACGCGGGCAGCGCGGTGCTCCTGGGCGGCGACCCCCGCAAGAACGCCGTGGAACTGCACCGACGCATCGCCTACGTGCCGGGCGACGTCACCCTGTGGCCTGCGATCACCGGCGGCGAAGCGATCGACCTGCTCGGCCGGCTGCGCGGCGGTCTCGACGCGCGGCGCCGTGCGAGCCTGCTCGACCGCTTCGACCTGGACCCGGCCAAGAAGGCCCGCACCTACTCCAAGGGCAACCGTCAGAAGGTCGCCCTGGTCGCCGCGCTGGCCTCGGACGCCGAGCTGCTCATCCTCGACGAGCCGACCTCCGGGCTGGATCCGCTGATGGAGGCGGTCTTCCAGGACTGTGTACGCCAGGTCAGCAACGAGGGCCGCACCGTCCTGCTGTCCAGCCACATTCTCGGCCAGGTGGAGGCGCTGTGCGACCGGATCACGATCATCCGCCGGGGCCGTACCGTGGAGAGCGGCACGCTGGCCCAGCTGCGGCACCTCACCCGGACCACCATCGAGATCGACACCGTCGAACCGCTCGTCGGGCTGGAGACACTGCCCGGTGTCCACGACGCCCACATCGAGGGCACCCACGCCAGCTTCGACGTCGACGCCGAGCACCTTGATACCGCGATGCGGCACGTGACCGGCTTCCGGCTGCGCGGGCTGGTCAGCCGGCCGCCCACGCTGGAGCAGCTGTTCCTGCGCCACTACGACCAGCGGCCCACCACCGAAGGAGCTTCACGATGAGCACCACCGCCCCGGTCCCGGCGGGCGGCGCCGTGACCGCGGCCGGCACGCTGGCGCGCTTCATCCTCCGCCAGAACCGGCTGCGCCTCCCGCTGTGGATCCTGTTAGCCGGTGGGCTCGTCCTGGGAAACGCCGGCACCTACGCCGACCTGTTCAGCGCCGACCAGGCACTGGCCGACCGGGTGGACGCGGTGCTGAACAACCCGGCGGTGCTGGCGGCGACCGGTCCCGGATACGGACTGGCGGAGGCCACGGTGGGCAACCTCGGTCCTCTCGTGGTCAACGACAGCTCCTCGGTCTTCATCCTGGCCGCGCTGATGAGCGTGCTGCTGGTGGTGCGGCACACCCGGGCGGAGGAGGAGAGCGGGAGCACCGAGCTCGTCCGCGCGGCCGCGGTCGGTCCGCACGCCCCGCTGGCCGCCGCTCTCGCGGTCGCGGCGGCCGCCAACGTGGCGCTCGGGCTGGTGCTGGCCGCCGGGCTGGCCGGGATGGGTTTGCCCGTGGCCGGATCGGTGGCCTTCGGGTCGAGCGTCTCCGCGGTGGGCATGGCCTTCGCCGCGATCGCCGGCGCGGTCGGCCAGCTCATCCAGCACAGCCGGGCGGTCACCGGCATCACGCTCGCCGGCGTGCTCGGGCTGTCCTTCGTGCTGCGCGGCATCGGCGACATCTCCGGTAGTGCCCTGTCCTGGTCGTCCCCGATCGGGTGGGCGCAGGCGATGCGGCCCTACGCGCAGGAGCGGTGGTGGCCGCTGCTGTTCCTGGTGGCGCTCGCCGCCGCGGGCGTTGCCGCCGCGTTCCTGCTCGGCGCCCGCCGAGACTTCGGTGGCGGGTCACTGCGGCCCCGGCCCGGGCGCGCGCTCGCCTCCGCCCGGCTGCGTGGCCCCTTCTCCCTGGCCGTACGGCTGCAGCGCGGCACACTTGGCGCCTGGACTGCGGGGCTGTTCGTGCTGGGCCTGTTCGGCGGCGGCATGGTGAGCGCGCTGGACGCCGCCCAGACCGTGCAGAGCGACGTCTACCGGCAACTGTTCGGCGGCGGGGGCTCAGAGCGGTTCGCCGACCACGTGTTCGTCTACTACCTGCGGCTGATGGCCCTGTTCACCTGCGTGTGCGCGGTGCTGAGCGGGTCACGCGCGCGGGCCGAAGAGGGCTCGGGACGTGCCGACGCGGTGCTGGCCGCGGCCGTCTCACGCCGCCGGTGGGTCCTGACCCAGCTCGGGGTCGCCGTCGCGGGCAGCGCCGTAGTGCTGTTGTCGGCCGGTCTGGGCGCCGGGCTCGCCTACGGTGCGGCTACCGGAGAGGCGGCGCAGGTGCTGCGGCTGGTTGCCGGCGCGTACGTCCATCTGCCGGCGATCGCGTTGCTGACAGGCATCGCGTTCCTGCTCTACGGCCTGGCGCCCCGGTGGTCAGGGCTGGTCTGGGCGGTCGTGGCGTACGCGTTCTTCGCCTCGCTGTTCGGGCGGGCGCTGGGGCTGCCCGGCTGGCTGCTCGGATTGTCCGTCGTAGAGCTGAGCCCCGACTACCCCGAAACCACCGCCGGGCCGCCGGCGCTGATCGTTCTGACGGCGGTCGCACTGGCGCTGACGGTGGCGGCCGTACGCGGCTTCGAACGCCGGGACCTGCACCCCGACATCTGACCCTCGGCCTCCGCGGAGCACCCGCCGCGAGGAGACGGCTTCTCGTGTGCCCGGCGTCGCTCAACACGATCAACAAGTGGGCGGCCGGCGTCGGTGACACCCTGGCGCTCGGGCTGATCACCGAAGACATCGGCGTGGGCTTGCCGATCATCGCCGCCCCCGCCGTCAACGGCGCCCAGGCCGCCCACCCCTGCCTTCGAGCACGGTGCCGACACACCACGAGCCGCCGGGGTCGCCATGCTGTACGGACCCGGTGTCTGGGAGCCCGCGCCGGCCCGGAGCGGCGGCGCGCGGTTCGCCGGGGAACGCCGTTTACGTCGCCAGGGCGGCCGCGATCCGGTCTTCGGCCCACGGCACCATGAGGAAGCCGCGTTTGACGGTCAGCACCTGCACGCCGGCCGTCCAGGAGTGGATGCCGGGGATCGAGGCCAGCGTGCGGGAGGTGAAGCGGTGGATGTCGGCCGTGGTCGGCACGATCACCTCGCACATGAGCGAGGCCTGCCCCAGCATGGAGGCGATCATCCGCACGCCGCGCTCGCCGGACAGCCGCTCGGCCACGCTGTCCTGCATGCTGGGTTCGACCGACAACCAGAAGAGGATTTCGGCCTCGTAGCCGAGCGCGGCGGCGGGGATGAACGTGGCCACCGTGGCGCAGCCGCATTCCAGCATGCTCTCCAGCCGCCGCCTGGCGGTGCTCTCGCTGATGCCCAGAAGCCGTCCGACCGACTGGAAGCTGGCCCGCCCGTCCTCCCGCATCGCGGCCAGCACCTCGCGGTCGACGTCGTCGAGATGGCTCCGCCCGCACGTCCGGGCGCGCGGCGGCACGGCGAACGACGCCGCCTGCTCCCCCAGCACGGGAACGCTCCAGTCGTAGCTGACCTTGTACGTGTGCAGCACCAGGTCGGCGCTGCTCTGCTGGGCGCCGGGGATGGCGTGCACGAACTCGACCAGCATCGAGTAGAGGTCGCGGTCCTTGGGCGCGACCAGCTCGAAGACGATGTCATAGCCGCCGGTGACGATGGTGACGTAACGGATGTCGGGGTTGGCCGCTAGGAGCCCGGCGACCCTGAGCTGGCTGCCGGGAGCGCAGGTGAGCCGCACGATGAAGGTGTTGACGGGGCCGTCGCACTCCAGGTGCGGCAGCACCGCCACGCGGGCCAGCCCTGCCGCGAACAGCTGCTGGGCCCGCCGCGCCACCGTGGTGGTGGAGATGCCGAGCAGCTGGGCGATGTCGGTCCAGCTGGCCCTGCCGTTCACGTGCAGCGCGGCGAGGATCCTGCGGTCGAGGTCGTCGAGATCTTCCATCGGGGGCATCATCGCGCGTTCAGGACCGTTCGCGCACCCTGCGGAGGAAGTCGCGGACGGTCGCCTCCCACAGTTCGGCCTCCTCGACCTGCGGCGAGTGCCCCGATCGATCGAAGACGCGCAGCTCGGCGCCGGGGATGAGCGCGGCGATGGTCTCGCTGCACTCGACCGGGGTGATCCAGTCGTGCCTGCCGACGGTGATCAGGGCCGGGGCGGTGATGCCGGGCAGGAGATGCTTGATGTCGTAGCTGGGCTGATTCACGGCGAACGCGTAGTTGTGCGTCTTATAGTGGTACGGCGTGGCCGCCACCCGCTGCTCCACCTTGGCCGGATCGTAGTCATGGTCGTAGAGCGGCAGGATCTCCCGCCAGCAGTCGCGCAGGTCGTCGTCGTCGCGCACCGTGCCGGACATGATCCGGTCGAGCTTGGCCGGGTCGATGCTCACCCGGGACGAGGCGGCGGCGTTGCGGGTGGCCAGCTCCTGGTTGGCGTTGTCGGCCGAGGTGTCGCGGAGCACGACGGCGCTCACCCTGCCGGGGTGGCGGGCGGCGTACTCCATGGCGATGAAGCCGCCGTACGAACCGCCGGCGACGATCACCTGCTCGGCGCCGAGCCAGCGGCGCAGGCTCTCGACGTCGGCGACCCACTGCTCGTGGGTGAACGGGCCCGCCTGGCCGCTCCTGCCGGAGCCCCTGGCGTCGAACACGACGACGCGGTACGCGTCGGCGAGCCGCCCGAAGCTGCCCCTGGGCTCGGCGAGCGAGCCGAGGCCGGGGGCGCCGTGGTGGGCGATGATCGTCTGCTCGCCGTCGCCGAGGATCTCGACGTTCAGCGGGTTGTCGTTGATGTCGACGAACACGTTGTTTCCTTCGGACGACACGGTGTCCCCTTCAGATGATGACGTCGGTGAGCTCGCGCGGGTACGCCGTGAGCCGGCGCGGGCCCGTCTCGGTGACCAGGACGGTGTCCGAGATGCGGTAGCCGGCGTGGCCCGGCACGTAGACGCCGGGCTCGCTGGACAGGATCATGCCGGGGGCCAGCTCGGTGGCGTCGCCGTCCGAGAGCCACGGCGGCTCGTGGAAGCCGAGCCCGATGCCGTGCCCCTGCCGGTGGCGGATGTGCTCGGCCAGCCCGGCCTCCTCGATGACCTGCAGGCAGCGGCGGTTGGCCTCCTCGCAGGAGACGCCCGCGACGAGCGCCTCGGTGCCGATCTCCTGGGCCTCGCGGACGGTCTCGTAGTAGCGGGCCTGCCGCGTCGTCGGCTCGCCGATCACGAACGTGCGCTCGCTCTCCACGAACCGGCCGCCGACGGCGCAGCCGAGCGAGAGCATGAACGTCTCCCCCTCGCGCAGCCGGTCGCCGCCGGGCAACCGGTGCGGCTGGGCCGAGTTGGGCCCGCCGTAGACGAGGCCGCCGGTGAGCATGGGCACGACGACGACGTCCGTGTGCCTGGCGTACATGAGGGCGCTGCCGTGGGAGATGACGTGGGAGGCCAGCTCCGTCTCCGCGGGCAGGTCGCCGCCGGCGTCGACGGCCGCCCTGACCAGCTCGACGCCGGCCTCGATCATCGCGTCGGCGATGCGGGCGGCCTCCTCGTGCAGGGCGATCTCCTCGGGCAGCTTGCGCAGCCGTACGCGGCCGACCGCGTCCGAGGCCGTCCACCGGGTGCCGGGGAACGCCTCGACCAGCGCCTGGGCCCTGGCGACGCTGGTCGAGGGCGCGTACGCGGCCTTGCCCGGCGCGTTCACCTGCGCGGCCAGCACCGCGAACGGCGACCTGACGCCGGGGTACTCCGGATAGGCGACGATTTCGGCCCGCGCCCCCTGGTCCTGAGCGTACTCCCGCTCCAGGTCGGGCACGAGCAGCACGGGGTCGCCGTCGAGCGGCAGCCAGCAGGCGACCGGGCGCTCGTTCGGGAAGTGGTGGAAGCCGGTCAGGTAGGCGACGTCGAGCGGGTCGTCGAGCGCCATCGCCGCCAGGCCCTCGGCGGACATCTCGGCTCGGACCCGGCCGAGCGCGCCGGAGTAGAAGCCGTCGGGCAGCCTCTGGGAGAAGGTCATGCATCGCTCCTGTGGTTGCGAGCGTCGTTGTAGGCAACGGAGAGCAGGGTCGTGGACAACACCAGCAGCAGGATCGCCGTCGACGGGAACAGGGTGGTCCACCAGGCGGAGGCCAGGGAGCCCGACTGCTGCGCCTTGTGCAGGATCGTGCCCCACGACCAGCTGTTCGGGTCGCCCAGGCCGAGGAAGGAGAGCCCCGCCTCGGCGAGCACGGCGCGGGAGGTGGTCAGCACGACCGACACGCCGACGACGGGGATCACGCCGGGCAGCAGGTGCTTGCGGACGATCCACCACGACGAGCCGCCGACGACCTTGGCCGCCGACACGAACGGCATGGGCACGATCGCCAGCGCCTGCGAACGCACCACGCGGGCCACCTCAGGCCAGCTGAACAGCGCGATGACCACGGCCAGCGTGCGCACGCTCGGCCCGGCCAGCGCCGCCACCAGGATCATCAGCGGCAGCACGGGCAGCGACAGGGACAGGTCCACCAGCATGCCGAGCGGCGTGTCGAGCCGCCTGAAGTAGGCGGCGCTGACGCCGATCAGCAGCCCGATGACGATGGCCAGCACGGACGCGCTGAGCCCGACCGCCATGCTGACGCGCGTGCCCCACACCACTTGGGCGAACACGTCCTGCCCGATGTCGTCGGTGCCGAACCAGTGCGCGGCCGACGGCGGCTGCGAGGTGTCGGCGCCGTACCCCTCGGGGAAGGGCGCGAGCAGCGGCGCGAAGATCGCGACCAGGGCCAGCAGGACGAGCAACGCCCCGCTGCCCATGCCGAGCGGGTTGCGGCGGAAGGCGGACCAGGTCCGCTGACGGGGGGTGAGCTCGACCGTCGTCATGAGGTACGCACCCTGGGGTCGAGGATTCCGTAGGCCACGTCGGTGATCAGGTTGGCCACCACGACCGCGGCGGCGAGCAACACGAACGCGCCCTGCAGCACGGGGAAGTCGAGCTGGCCGACCGCCTCGTACACCGCCCGGCCGATGCCCGGGTAGGCGTAGATCGTCTCTGTCAGCACCGCGCCGCCGACCAGGGTGCCGAGCTGGAGGCCGGCGATCGTGGTGGTCGGCAGCAGCGCGTTGCGCAGGGCGTGCTTCCACACGACCGTGCCCGGCTTCACCCCCTTCGCCTTGGCCAGCGACACGTAGTCCTCGCCGAGCGCGTCGATGAGCGTGGTGCGCATCGTCAGGACGTAGCCGCCGAGCTGGATGAGCACCAGCGACAGGCACGGCAGCACCAGGTGGTGCAGCATGCTGAGGGTTGCGGCGAAGCCGGTGGCGTCGAGGTCGACCGCGCCGCCGATGGGGAACCAGCCGAGCCAGACGCCCAGCACGTACATGAGGAGGATGCCGACGCTCGGGACGAACAGCGACTGCGCGGTGACGCCGGTGAGCTGGATCACGCGGTCCATCCAGCCCTTGGCCCGGGTGGCGGCGAGCACGCCGAGCGGGATGCCCAGCGCGATCGTCACCGCCATGGCCGAGATCGTGAGGATCAGCGTCCACGGCAGCCGTTCCATGAGCACGGTGGTCACCGGGACCGACTGCCGGAACGACATGCCCAGGTTGCCGTGCAGGAGCTGCCCCAGATAGTTGAGGTACTGAACCCCGAGCGGCTGGTCCAGGCCGAAGTCGGCGAGCAGCTTCCTGCGCAGTTCCTCGGTCATGTTCGGGTCGGCCACGGCCAGCACCGGGTCACCGGGCAGCAGGCGCACCAGGAAGAACGTCACCGTGACCGCGAACCAGAGGGTGAGCAGGCCGCGGGCCAGCCGGATGCCGATGAACCGCATGGGATCAGCCCGCCGGCTTCGCCGCGGCGAGGGAGAGCGGGTTCAGGATGGACAGCAGCTCGCTCGGCATCGGCTTGAACCCGGTCCACTTCGTGGAGTAGGCGATGTTGAACGTCTCCACGTACAGGACGTTGTCGTAGACCTGGTCGTGGATGATCCTGGCGGCCTCCTGGATGGGCTTCTTCGCCTCCTCCTGGGTGAGCGCCCGCTGCGCCTGGTCGATCAGGTCGTCCAGCTCGGGGTCGCTGACCTGGGCGTAGTTGATGAACCCGCCGCTCTTGAAGGCCAGGCCCAGGTTGGCGGGAGGGTTGTCCATGACCGCCCACGAGCCGGCGTAGATGTCGAAGTCGCGTTTGAGGGTCTTGTCGAGGTACGTGTTGCGCTCCAGGCCCTGCAGCTTGATCGTGATCCCGGCCTTCTTCGCCGCGTCGCGGACCATGGGGGCCCAGCGGGCGATGTTCGGGTCGGCCTGGTCGTAGATCATGTTCAGGCTCAGGTTGCTCACGCCCGCCTCGGCCAGCAGTTTCTTGGACTGCTCCGGGTCGAAGGCGTACTCCTTCGACGCCGGGTCGGCGTAGTCGGGCAGCGAGGGGGTGAGCACGCTGGAGTTGGAGGACTTGGCGAAGCCCTTGAGCGCGATGTTCCTGATCGCCTCGTAGTCGACGGCGTGCGCGAGCGCCCTTCGGACGCGGACGTCGTCCAGCGGCTTGCGCTTGGTGTTGTACTGCAGGTGCGCCCAGCCCAGCGACGGGATCTGCTGGAGCTTGACCTTGGGGTCGTTCTTCAGCTCGGCCGCGGTGGCGGGCGGCAGCACGTTGCCGATCAGGTCGATCTCGCCGTTGCGCAGGGCGAGCACCTCGGTGTTCACGTCGGGGAAGACCCGGAAGACGACCTCCTTGATCGCCGGCTTGCCGGGGCCGAAGTCGTCGACGCGCTCCATGATGTAGCGCTGGCCGCGCTCGGCCTTCGTCAGCTTGAACGGGCCCGCGCTCACCCAGTCGGAGTCGTTGGCGAACTTCTGCACGCTGGGCGCCTTCCCGAACACGTGCTTGGGCACGATCGGCAGCCAGAAGCCGACGTTGTCCAGGAACGTGCCGTCGGGACGGCTGAGGGCGAACTCGACCTCGGTTGGCGAGACGGCCTTCGCCTTGTCCAGCGCCGTGATGAGCCCGGCGACCACGCCGAACTTCTCCTTCTGCACCGCCGTCACCGAGAACACCACGTCGTCGGCGGTGACCGGCTTGCCGTCCGACCATTTCATGTCGTCGCGCAGCTTGACCGTGGCGGTCTTGCCGTCGTCGGAGTAGGACCACTCGGTCGCCAGGTAGGGGACGCGCTTGCCGGCCCCGTCCATCTGGGTCAGGTGCGGGTACATCAGGCTGGTGACCCAGGAGTCCGTACGGCTGTTGCCGACCAGCGGGTTGTAGTTGACCACGTCGGCGGTGGTGCCGATGGTCAGCCGGCCGGCCTCGGCGGGCGCGCCGGACGAGCCGGTGGACTCCGACGAGCCGGGCACGCTCGGGGCGCAGGCCGCGGTCAGCGCGACGGACAGGGCGGCCAGCGCGCCCACGACAGTGGCACGTCTCATCAGATCCAGACCTCTTCCAGCACGCGCATGACGTTCCCGCCGACCACCTTGGCGATCTCCTCGTCGGAGTAACCGCGGGTGACCAGCCAGGCGATGATGTTCCAGAAACACTCGGCGGGGTTCTCCAGGCCGTCGACGTACGGCACCTTCTCGTAGGCGATGCCGGCGTGCGCCTCGTTGAGCGACAGATGCTCGGCGAACGTGTCGTGCAGCCCGACGTGGTCGCCGAAGAGCGTGTCGGGGCCGAACGCCACGTGGTCGATGCCGACCAGGTCCACACAGTACGTGAAGTGGTCCATGACCGACTCCAGGCTGTGGCGGGGGTGGTCCGGCGACAGCGTCGTGTGCGGGGCCGCCTCCAGGCCGATCACGCCGCCGCGCTCGGCCGCCGCCTTGATGACGGAGTCGGGCTTCATGCGGTTGGTCGGCCAGACCGCGCGGGCTCCGGCGTGGGTGATGAGGATCGGCTTGGTGGAGTGGCGGATCGTGTCGAGCGAGGTCTGGTCGCCGGAGTGGGAGACGTCGATGGCGATGCCCAGCTTGTTCATGCGGCGCACGGCCTTCTCGCCGAACAGGGTCAGGCCGCCGTCGCCGCGCTCCTTCAGGCCGCTGCCCAGGGTGTTGGCCTCGCTGTAGGCGATGCCCATCTGCCGTACGCCGAAGCCGTACAGCATGTCGACCCTGTCGACCTCGTTCTCGATCATGGTGGCGGCCTCGAGGGCGAGCACGAGGCCGATGCGGCCGCTCGCGTGCGCCTCGTGCACGTCGGCCAGGCGCTCGACCTTGATGACGTAGTCCTGGTGGGCGAGGTCCGACAGGCGCATGCCGATGTCGGCGACGACGTCGTTCCACTTCCAGCCGGCCTGGCTGGTGATGCAGCAGGTGCCGTCCATGAGGTTGTCGAAGACGACGGTCATGCCGGAGCGGGCCAGGCCCGCGTACCCGGTGTGGTGGCGGGCGGTGCGGTTGTAGTCGACGGTCTGGCTGATGTCGTCGGGGAAGACCGAGGGGTGGTCGTGCAGGGAGACGACCAGGTTGTCGGTCAGCAGGCGGCGGACGCGTTCGGACTGCTCGGTGGTGAGTTCGGGCCCCTGGTACGCGGGGACCCGGCCGAGCTCGGGCGCCAGGTCGAACGCGCGGTAGTCGGTGCCGACCTCCAGATATTCGTAGGAACGGTAGCCCTTGTAGCTCTTCGCGGCTTCCAGCACTTGATATCCCCTCTTGTCCGATTGCCGGAAGTTTGCCAGGATCAGGCGCATAAAACAACATCAATGGTGATTTTCGGCGTCAGAGCAGGATCGAACGCCAGCATTCGTCACCACGAGGAAGGGGTGCGGTGAGCGAGTCACCGGTTCTGGAGATCCGCGACCTCCACGTCACGTTCACCGCGCGCGGGCGGGAGATCCACGCGGTGCGCGGGGTGGACCTGACCATCGAGCGCGGCCGGACGCTGGCGCTGCTCGGCGAGTCGGGCTCGGGAAAATCCGTCACCGCCAAGGCCGTCATGGGGCTGCTCGACCAGCCAGGCGTCGAGGTACGCTCGGCGGTCGCCCGCCTCGGCGGCCGTGACCTGCTCACCATGTCCGCCGAGGAGCGCCGGGCCCTGCGAGGCAGCGCGATGACGCTGGTCTTCCAGGACGCCCTGTCGGCGCTCAACCCGGTGCTCAGCGTCGGCGACCAGATCGGGGAGCTCTTCCGCGTCCACCGGGGCCTGTCGCGCAAGGAGGCGAGGGCGCGCTCGGTCGAGCTGCTCGACCTGGTGGGCATCCCGGCGGCGGCCACGCGGATCGGCGACTACCCCCACCAGTTCTCCGGAGGCATGCGGCAACGCATCCTCGTGGCCATGGCGGTGGCGCTCGAACCCGACCTGATCATCGCGGACGAGCCGACCACCGCGCTCGACGTGACCGTACAGGCGCAGATCCTGGAACTCATCGACCGGCTGCGACGCGAGCTGGGCACCGCCGTCCTGCTGATCACCCACGACCTGGGGGTGGCGGCGGAGGTGAGCGACCGGGTCGCGGTGATGTACGCGGGCCGGCTCGTGGAGAGCGGCCAGGCCGAGGAGCTGTACGACCTGCCCGCCCACCCGTACACGGCCGCGCTGCTCGCGGCCGTGCCCGACCTGGACAGGCCGGCGGCGGAGCTGCGCGCCATCCCCGGCGCGCCGCCCAGCCCCGCGACCGCACCGCCCGGGTGCTCGTTCGCGCCCCGCTGCCGGCGGGCGAGCGACGTGTGCACGAGCACGCGCCCGGCGCTCGTGCCGCTGGAGACCGGCGCCGGTCGGTACGCCGCCTGCCACCACGTGAAGGAGATGCTCGATGGCGCCCCCGCCTGATCCCGCCACTGCGGCCGCCATGCAGACCACCGGGCCCGGCGAGCCGGTGCTGCGTGCCACCGGGCTGCACAAGACCTACCGCGGCGGGATCCTCTCGCGCGGCGGGGCCGTACGCGCGGTCGCGGGCGTGGACCTGGAGCTGCGCGCCGGGGAGACGCTGGGCATCGTCGGCGAGTCCGGCTGCGGCAAGTCCACCCTGGCCCGCATGCTCGTCGGCCTCGAACGCCCCGACCAGGGCGAGGTGACCTTCCGCGACCGGCCGTTCTTCAGCCGCGGCGGCGTGCCCCGCGACATCCGCCGCCGCGTCCAGATGGTCTTCCAGGATCCGCTCACCTCGCTCAACCCCCGCATGACCGTGCTCGACATCGTGGCCGAGCCGCTGCGCGTGCACCGGCTGTGCGCGGACGCCCGTGCCCTGCGGGACCGGGTGGGAGAGCTGCTGTCGCTGGTGGGCCTGCCGCCCGAGCGGATGAACCGCTACCCGCACGAGTTCTCCGGCGGCCAGCGGCAGCGCATCGGCATCGCCCGCGCGCTGGCCACCGAGCCGGACGTGATCGTGTGCGACGAGCCGGTCTCGGCACTGGACATGTCGGTGCAGGCGCAGGTGGTCAACCTGTTCGCCGAGTTGCAGCGCACGCTCGGGGTGGCGCTGGTGTTCATCGCCCACGACCTGGCCGTGGTACGGCACGTGTCGCACCGGGTGGCCGTGATGTACCTGGGCCGGCTGGCGGAGATCGGGCCGGCGGCCGGGGTTTACAGCAGCCCCGCGCATCCGTACACGATGGCGCTGCTGTCGGCGGCCCCCGCGGCCAAGCCGCGGCTGCGGGGCCGCTCGCGCATCATGCTGGCCGGCGACCCGCCGAGCCCCGTGGCGCCGCCGCCCGGCTGCCGCTTCCACACCCGCTGCTGGAAGGCCACCGACCGGTGCGCCGAGCGGGAGCCCGCGCTCGAGCCCGTCTCCGGGGACGGCCACGACGCCGCCTGCCACTACGCCGAGCGGCCGTCCTGAACGCGGCGCAGGCACAAACGCCCCAGCTCACGGATCACGGCGCAGGACGACCAGCGCGACGTCGTCCTCGCGCACGCCGAACGCCCCCAGCATGCGCTCGGCGAACTGTTCCAGATCGTTCTCGACGGTCTCCGCCAGCCGCCTGGCGACCTCCAGGCTGTCGTCGAGCGGGGTGTCGCGGTCCTCCACGAGCCCGTCGGTGAACAGCAACATCGTGCCGCCGGGCGGCAGTTTCAGCCGGTCGACCTCGTAGCGCTCCGGCATGACGCCCAGCAGCAGGTTGCCCAGGCTGTGGTAGGCGGAGCCGGGCCCGGCGAGCAGCGGCGGGATGTGACCGGCGTTGGCCAGCTCGACCTCGCCCGTAGCCGGGTCGATGAGCACCATGCAGACCGTGGCGGTCACGCGCGGGTGATAGCGCCGCATCATCCGGTTGAGCAGGTCGAGCGAGGCGCTCAGGTCGGCCTGGGCGATGAGCGTGGCGCGCATGGCGTGGCGGATCTCCGCCATCACGGTCGCGGCGTGCAGCGAGTGTCCCTCCACGTCCCCGATCGCCACCAACACCCGGTGGTCGATCGGCAGCACCTCGTAGAAGTCGCCGCCGACCTCGACGTTGTCCACGGCCGGCTGGTAGCGCATGGCCACCTGCAGGCCGGGCACGTGCGGGATGCCGATGGGCAGCAGGCTGCGCTGCAGGGTGAGCGCGATCGCGTGCTCCTCGGTGTAGGCGCGCAGCGCGTCGACGGCCAGCGCCAGCTGCTGGCCCACCTGGCGCAGCAGGTTGACCTCGTCGGCGTCGAGCGGCGGGCCGATCAGCACGCCGAGGTAGACGGGCGACCTGGACTTCCTCGTCCGGCAGAGCACGCCGGAGCTGGGGCCTTCCGCGCTCACGCCGGGCAGGAGAGCGCGCCAGCCGGCGGCTTCGACCGTGAACACCTGGGTTTGCGCCGCCCCCTCCGGCGCCATCCGGGAGAGCCGGTCGAGCACGTCGGGACCGGCCGTGTGGGAGGTGGCCTGCTCGCCCGGCCGGGCGCAGTAGCGCCGTATCCAGCCCTCCGGCAGCAGCGCCAGGGCGACGCAGAAACGGCCGAGCAGGTCGGCCGTGCCCTCGGCGGCCACCGCGAGCACCTGGTCGAACGTCTCCGCCTCGTTCATCGAGAGCGTCACGTCGGCCAGCCGGGCCAGCCGCCCGGCCATGAGCTCGGCCCGCCACCGCGCCCGGTAGTAACGCAGCATGGCCCGCACGGTGGCGGCGAACTCGGCGGGCTCGATCGGCTCGATCAAATACGCGTCGGCGCCGCGCTCCAGCCCTTCGGCGCGGTCGGCCACGGTGATGGCGTTGGCCGACACCTGGACGACGGGGATCGACGCGGTGGCCGGATCGGCCTTGATCCGCTCGCACACTTCGAACCCGGGCATGTCGGGCAGTCGCACGTCGAGGACGACCAGGTCGATCCGCTGGCCGGCCAGCTTCCGCAGCGCCTCCTCGCCGCCGCTCGCCTCGACCACGCTGTGGCCGGCCCTGCGCAGCCACCTCGCGAGGATGTAACGCTTGGTGGGTGTGTCGTCGACCACGAGGACGGTTCCCGGCTGAGCGTCCGCCACGGGGACGGTTCCCGGCTGCGTCACGCTTCGCCCCCTCTGGCCTGGCGAATGGCCTGGATCAGCTGATCCCTGCGCAGCCCGTGCTTGGACAGGACCGTTCGCCCTTCGGGCGCGTGCTGCGGCTCCACGGTCACCACGACCGCGGGGATCCGGCTCAGCCGATCGTCCTCGGCCATCCGATGGAGCAGCGCGTGCCCGTCGACGCGCGGCATGAGCAGGTCGATGAGGATCACGTCGGGCGGCTCGGCGGCCATCGCCTCGAGGGCGGCCGCGCCGTCGGCGGCCTCGTCGACGTGGACGGCGAAGCCGTGCAACATGCGGCGGGCGGCGGCGCGGAACACCTCGTCGTCGTCGGCGACGAGCACCCGCTCCAGCTCGGGCGGGCCCCCGTGGTGCGGCAGCCTGAGCGTGGCGGTGGTGCCCTCGCCCGGCGTGCTGGACAGTTCCAGCGTACCGCCGAGCGCCTCGGCCAGCCTGTGCGCGTACGGCAGGCCCAGGCCGGTGCCCCTGGCCTCGACCTGGAAGGAGCCCGGCACCTGGTAGAAGTCCTCGAACACGCGCTTCAGGTGCTCGGGCGGGATGCCGATGCCGGTGTCGGCCACCGTGATGACGACTTCGCCCCTGTCGTCGTCCGCGCGGGCCTCCAGTCGCACCTCGCCGCTCCCGGTGAACTTCAGCGCGTTCGACAGCAGGTTGCGCAGGATCGTGACGAGCATGCCCTCGTCCACGTGCAGCGTGGCGGCCTCGGGTGCCACGTGGTGGCGTAGCTCGACGCCGCCGCGCTCGCTCGTCGGGCGCATCGTCACGTGCAGGTGCTCCGCCACCTCGGTCAGGCTGATCCTGGCGGGGTGGGGGTCGAGGCGGCCCGACTCCGCCTTGGCCATGTCGAGCAGCTCGCTGACGAGCGCCAGCAAAGTCTCGGTCGCGTTGCCGATGAGCTCGATCTGGTGGGCCTGCTCCTCGGTCAGCGGGTCGCCCCCCGGGCCTGTCAGCAGCCGCACCAGGCCGATGACCGAGTGGAGCGGGGTCCGCAGCTCGTGGCTGACGGTGGCCCAGAAACGGTTCCTGGCCTCGGTGGCCTCGCGGAGCTGGCTGGACTTCTCATCCAGCTCCGCGTAGAGGGCGACCACTCCCCTGTTGGTCTCCTCCAGCTCGGCCGACAGCTGGTTGTACATCGCCAGCACGCCCGTGTTGGTCTCCTGCAGCTCGGCGTTGAGCCGCAACACGTCATCCAGGGTCGCGGCCAGCTCCCTGTTCTGCTCCCGTAGCTCGTCGAGGACGGAGACGGGTGCGAGCCGGGCCAGCCCGTCGCGGATGTCGGCGATCAGGCCGTGCCACGGCCGCGGCCGCAACCGCTTGGCGAGCGTGACGTGCCCGTCGCCGAGCTCGACCTGGTCGACCAGCCGGCCCGCCAGCCTGACGCCCTCGGACCCGCCCAGGCCGGATCGTTTCTCGTGGTTCAGGGTGATCAGCAGCTCATCGTCGCCGAGCGCGATCACCGCCGCCGCGCCGGGGCCGTAGACCTCCCTGCCGACCTCGCTGAGCGCCGTCGCCACCCGGATCTGGTCCTGCGGCTCGAGCCCGGCCAGCTCGGCGGCCGCGCGGCCGAGGCGGCGCAGCACGAACACGTCCTGCCCGGCGTCGAGCCGGACGCGAATGAGCTCGGCCGCCTTCACGGGCCCGGCCTCGCCGCCACCACGCACGCGTCGTCGCGCCTGGTCCCGGCCTCGCGCAACAGGCACGCGGCGATCACCGCGGGGGTGCGGGCGAACAGCCCGGGTACGTGCGCCGGGTCCCAGCGTTCCGACAGCCCGTCGGAGTGCATGATCACGGTTGCGTGGCCGGGCAGTTCGTACGTGTGCTGCCGCAGCCGCGCCCCCTGGTGGCCGGCGATGCCCGGCACCGACACCATGCCCTTGCGTCCCTGGGCGTGCGCGATCCACCCGGAGACGTTGCCGAGCCCGGCGTAGGCCACCGTACCGCCGGCCAGGCGCGCGACCGCGACCGCCCCTCCCCTGGTGACGCCCATCCTGCGGTGCAGGTGATCCACGATGGCCAGCGGCTCCTGCTCGCACACCTGCAGGAACAGCTCGACGGCCAGCTGGGAGGCCTGCGCCGCGATGTGGCCGTGGCCCAGCCCGTCGCACACCATGGCGGTGGTGGCGGCGCCCGTCGTGGAGATGGCGAAGGAGTCGCCGCACACCTCCTCGTCGCCGATGGGCCGGGTCAGGCCGCTGGCCGGCGCCGGCGGAGCGGGCCGGCGGCTGGCGGTGAAGTGCATGGCGAGCACGGTGCCCCTGCCGGGCAGGGAGTGCACGTCGTAGCCGGCGGCGATGCGGGCGATGGCGCCCATGCCGATGCCGAGCGTCCCGGAGGAGGAGTAGCCGTCGCGCAGGGCGCGGGCGATGTCGGCCATGCCCGGCCCCGTGTCGAAGGCGATGAACTCCACCGTGGCGGGGGCCTCGGGATGGAGGCGGACCAGGACGCTGCCCTCGACGGCGTGCTTGACGAGGTTGGACACCGCCTCGCTGACGGCCACGGCCGTCTGCCCGACGAGCGTCGCGTCGAACCCGGCCCGCTCGGCCAGCTGCACGGCCCGCCGGCGTACCGCGCCCACCGCGCTGGGGTCTTCGGCGCGGATCCACGCCTCCATCCGCCGGCTGGTCACGTGACTCATCTCCGGGCTCATCTCCGGCATCTCCGAGCACATCTCCGGGCCCGTCCTCGGGCCCATCTCGTCACCGGGCCCATTTCGTCACCGGGCCCATTTCGTCACCGTCACCGTCGTGCCTTTTCCCGGTTCGGAGAGCAGGTCGAACTCGTCGACCAGCCGGCGTGACCCGCCGAGCCCGAGCCCCAGGCCCGTACCGGTGGTCCAGCCGTCGGTGAGCGCCCGCTCGACGTCCGAAATGCCCGGCCCTTCATCGCTGACGACCAGCTTGAGCCCGCGCCTCGGCCCGTTCTCGACGACGTGGGCGCGCACCTCCCCCCGCCCCGCGTAGACCAGGGCGTTGCGCGCCAGCTCGCTGGCGGCAGTGATGATCTTGGTCTGGTCGATGAGGGAGAGCCCCACCTCGATGGCGGCACTCCTGACGAGCCGGCGTACCGCCACGACGTCGGCACTGCTCGCGATGGCCGCCTCCCGTTCGGCGGTCACGGCGCCGCGCCCCTGACGTGGTCCAGCAGCGCAACCCCTCTCTCCAGGTTGAGCGCGGTACGGACGCCGCCGAGCGAGAGGCCGAGCTCCACGAGCGTGATCGCCACGGCCGGCCGCATGCCGACGACCACGGCGTGCGCGTCGAGCAGGCGGCACATCTCGGCGATCGTGGCCAGCATCCGCCCGGTGAACGAATCGACGATCTCGACGACGGAGATGTCGATGATCACTCCTCTGGCCCCGCGCGCGACGACCACCTCGGCCAGGTCTTCCTTCAGGGCGAGCACGGTCTGGTCGTCCAGATCGACCTGGATGGAGACGAGCAGCAGGTCGCCGAGCTTGAGAATGGGCACCCGATCCACTACGCCTGCTCCGCCCGTACGGTGACGCGCGTGGCCGGCCCGCCGCTCACCTGCACGCCGCTGCGTCTGAAGGCGTGGGCGAGCGCGTCGGCCAGCGACGTCTTGGTCACGATGTCGCCGAACTCGATGCCGAGCGTGACGATGGTGTGCGCGATCTGCGGGCGGATGCCGGAGATCACGCATTCCGCGCCCATGAGCCGCGCCGCGAACACGGTCTTGAGCAGGTGCTGGGCGACCTGCGTGTCGACGGCGGGGACGCCGGTGATGTCGATGACCGCATGCTCGGCGCCGGTCTCGACCAGCGTCTCCAGCAGCTTCTCCATGACGACCTGGGTGCGGGCGGAGTCGAGCGTGCCGATCAGCGGCACCGCCACGATGCCGTCCCAGAGCTTGACCACCGGGGTGGACAGCTCGAGAAGCTGCTCGGCCTGATCCATGATGATCTTCTCGCGGGCTTCCGCGTACGCCTCGAACGTGAACAGGCCGAGATCGTCGATGAGGCGGGCGAACCGGATGAACCCACGCAGCACCTCGTCGTCGGCGTGGGTGACCACGATCTCGTACAGGGCCCCCTTCAGGCCGAAGACGGCCTTGGAGGTCTCGGCGGGCGAGTAGCCGGCGCGAGCCCGCGACCGCGACAGCTCGGCGAGCAGGCCGCGCAGGTCGGCGAGGTCGCGCCCACCCTCCTCGACGGCGCGGAGGACGGCGCGGTAGAGCTCCGCCAGCTCGTCGCGCCGCGCGCTGACCGACTCCGTCCAATGGCGGATGACCTGCTCCTCATGGGTGCGGAGCAGCTCTCCCAACCGCCGTTCCACGTCTGCATGATCGGACAAGGTCTCTCCAGAGGGGACTCTCGATGTGCCGTCCGGCATCCCCGGTACACCTCCCCTGCCCAGAGTCACCCCCGAGTACTACGCGCAGGTTCAAACCGTACGGGGACGCGGATGACCCGGCGGCCTCCATAACGTCGCGGCATGTTCAGAAACCTCGCCCTGGCCGGGCTTGTCGCGACCGGCGCGTTCCTGCTGTTGCCGGCGCCGCCGGGCGGGCGGCTGGTGAAGATCTACGGAGACCTGAAGACGGCCGACCGGGTGGCGGTCATCGTGCCGGGCGCGGACACCACGGTGAAGACGTTCGACGACGGCCCGGAGCGGCCCGGCGGCGCGGCGCGGGCGCTGCTGGCCGAGGCCGCCCGGCTGGCGCCGCACGAGCGGCTGGCGGTGGTGGCGTGGCTGGGCTACGACGCCCCGCCCACGCTGAGCCTGGGCGCGATCGCCTACGGCGCGGCCGGCGAAGGGGCCGGCGAGCTGCGCCGCACCGTCGCGAAGTTGCGCGGGCGCACGGACGCGCCGGTGACGCTGCTGTGCCACAGCTACGGCTCGGCGGTGTGCGCCAAGACCGTGCCCGGCCTGCCGATCTCCGACCTGGCCGTCTTCGGCAGCCCCGGCGTCGATGCGCCGTCGGCCGCCGCGCTGACCGCTCCGCCGCGCACGGGGTCCGTCCTGGCGTCGCACGGTGTGCCGGCCCGGCCGCGTGTGTGGGCGGGGCTCGGGGCGAACGACTGGATCAGGTTCGTGCCCAAGGCCAAGCTCGGCCCGCTGGGGTTCGGCACCGACCCCATGAGCACCGCTTTCGGCGCCCGCGTGTTCGAGGCGGGCTCTGGCGGGCACAGCGACTACTTCGCGCCCGGCACCGCGTCGCTGCGCAACCTGACCCTGATCGCGCTGGGGCGATCCGAGCAGGTCACCGGTTGACCGGGGGCTTCCCGGGGTAGGAGGAGCTTTGATGACATGGTGTCGTCATCAGCTTGACGCCGGCGGGCGCCGTTTGTGACACTTCGTCATGAAAACACCAGCGAAATTGGGGTGGGCTGTGACGACGTCGTTCTCCGAGAGCTTGAGAAAGGCCACCTGGGCCGACCACGAGTCGGCCGAGTCCGAGGGCTATCTCGCCGAGCTCATGGCCGGCCGGTTGAACGAGCACGAATACGGCGAGATGGTCGCCCAGCACTACTTCGCCTACACCGCGCTCGACGGGGTGTCACGGGAGCTGGCCGAGCATCCGGTGGCCGGCCGCTTCGTCTTCCCCGAGCTCTACCGCGAGCCCGCCCTCGAACGCGATCTGGCCACCGTCTACGGGCCGGGATGGCGCGACCGGATCACGCCGTCCGCGTCCACCGGAGCCCTCGTGGCGCGCATCCGCGAGACGGCCGGCTGGCCGGGCGGCTACGTCGCCCACCACTACACCCGCTACCTGGGCGACCTGTCCGGCGGGCAGTTCATCCGGATGGAACTGCAGAAGATCTACGGTTACGCCAAGGGCGGGGGCGTCGACTTCTACTTCTTCGACGAGCTGGGCAGCCTGCCCCGGTTCAAGACCGAATACCGGTCCCGGCTCGACGCGCTGGAGATCGGCGAAAGCGAGCGGCAGCGCATCATCAGCGAGGTCAAGCTCGCCTACCGGCTCAACACCGCGGTGCTCAGCGAGCTCTTCCACACCGTCCGGGCCGCCGCCTGACCGGCGGCTCTAGCCGGCTTCCTCGCGATAGGGGTCGCGCAGCGGGGCGGCGCGACCGGCGAAGTCGGCCTTGATCTCGGCCATCCGGGGACCGGCCTCGTAATAGCGGCCCTTCGTCTCACCGTAGGGCCGCAGCCAGCCCTTGGTGGCCAGGTCTCGCAGGTCGCGGGCGGCCTGGCCCTGGCTCAGGTCCTCGTCGGCCTGATAGCGGCTGCGGCGCAGGCGCCTGCTCACGAACGCTTCGTACAACGCCGAGACGCACCGCGTGTTGAGCCCGTCGGCGTCGACCTGCTCCTCCAGCAGGGTCCAGATCTCGCCCGCCTCAGCGAGCCGGCGCCGGACGCGTTGCGCCTGCATGTGATGCGCCTTCAGGCAGAACCGCACCCAGGGAAGGGTGTCGCCGTGCGGGCTCCACCGGCGCCCGCCGACCGTGCCGAGCACGTCGTAGTATTCGACCTTCGTGCGCTGCTCCCCCAGCCATTCCTCGATGGAGGCGAACTCGGGGGTGGTGATCCGGTCTCTTCCCAGCACGAGGGTCTGCAGGGCACGCGACATGCGGCCGTTGCCGTCGCGCCACGGATGGATGTTCACCAGGTTGAGGTGGGCCATCGCGGCCCGCACGTAGCTCGGTGCCTCCAGGTCACCTTCGTTGAGCCACGTCACGAGCTCATCGAGAAGCCCCGGCACGACTTCGACGTCCGGCCCTTCGTAGACGACCTCGCCGGATCGTCCATTACGGACGAAGATGCTCCCCGGCCTGATGACGCCGGGCGTCTTGTGCCGGTTGTGGCCGATCATCATGAAGTTGAGCGCGTTGAGCACGCCCACGTCGTAGCGGAACGCGGGCGCGCACGACAGCAGCGTGATGTAGGTCAGCGCCTGCTGGTAGCCGGCGATCTCCTTGGCGACCGAGGCGGAGGTCTCCAGAGGCTCCTCCCCCGCCATGATCGACTGGATGTCCTCCACCCCCGCCCGGTAGCCCTCGATGGAGTTGGAGCCCTGGATCGCCCGCGCCTGGAGCTGCCGGCGGAGCTGGCCGTCCCATCGATGGGTCTCGGCCAGGCGGAATCGCAGATCCTGCCGCATGTCCTCGATCTCGGCGAGCACCGCCTTGTCGGCGGGGTCGAGGGCCGGTGTGCCGTAGAGCATGAGGCCATGGAAGCATAGTCGAATCATTCACGCAAACGAGTGAATGATTCGCATAATATGTCGGGTCTGTTCCCTCAGACGAGATCGCCCGCCCGCCGTACCATGGGCACATGCCCCGCATCTCCGCCGCCACCATCGGCGAGCACCGCGCCCAGACGCGCGACCGCATCCTGCAGGCGGTCTCGCGGCTGTCCAGGGAGCAGGGCATCGACGCCATCTCCATGACCGACGTGGCCGGCGAGGCCGGCATCACGCGCACCGTCCTCTACAACTATTTTCCCGACAAAACCGCGCTGCTGCTGGCGTTCACCGAGCGGGTGACCCGCTACTTCATCGACAGCTACGAGCGGGAGCTGCCCGCCGACGCCTCACCCGCCGACCGGTTGCGGGCCTTCGTACACCTCCAGCTGGCCGGGCTGCTCGCGCATCCGCACCCGGGGGCCGCCGACCTCAGCGCGGCCCTCGGCCCCGACGCCTACCAGCGGCTGGCCGAGCACGTCGCGCCCATGCAGCGCGTCCTCGTCGAGATCCTCCAGAGCGGCCAGGCGTCCGGGGACTTCCAGGTGCTCGACGTGCCCGCCACCGCGCGGATGGTGCTCGCGGTCATCGGCGCGGAGCGAGTGCCGCTGATCAGCGGCGACGTGACGGTGGAGGCGGCCGCCGAGCTGGTTTCCGCGTTCGTGCTGCGGGCCCTCGGGAGCGAAGCCGGGCGGCGGTGACAGGATTGGGCCCATGACATCCGGGCCCAACGAGCTCCCGGCCGGCCACACTGCGGGCGACCACGTCGGGCTCAGGTCGGCGCGCGGCCGCTGGATCATGTTCGCGACGGTTCTGGGCTCGGGCCTGGCGCTGCTCGACAGCACCGTGGTCAACGTCGCGCTACCCTACCTCGGCAGGGAACTCGACGCGGGCATGGCGGGGCTGCAGTGGACGATCAACGCCTACACGCTCACCCTCGCCGGGCTGATCCTGCTCGGCGGCTCGCTCGGTGACCGCTACGGCCGGCGCACGATCTTCGTCATCGGCGTCGTGTGGTTCGCCGTGGCCTCAGCGCTGTGCGGGTTGTCGCCGAGCATCGAGTTCCTGATCGGGGCAAGGGCGCTGCAGGGCATCGGCGGCGCGCTGCTCACGCCCGGCTCTCTGGCGATCATCCAGGCGTCGTTCGTCCGGCACGACCGGCCGCGCGCCGTGGGCACGTGGTCGGGGCTCGGCGGGGTGGCCAGCGCCATCGGGCCCCTGCTCGGCGGGTGGCTGGTGCAGACCGCCGGGTGGCGGTGGGCGTTCCTGATCAATCTGCCGTTCGCGGCGCTCATCGTCTTCGTCGCCCTGCGGCACGTGCCCGAGAGCAAGGACGAGCAGGCCGCGGGGCACTTCGACGTGCTGGGCTCGGTCCTCGCGGCGCTGGCGCTGGCCGGGATCACCTACGGGCTGATCCAGGAGGGCGCGCCGGCGCCGCTGCTCGCCGGGCTGCTGCTGGGGGCCGCGTTCGTGGCGATCGAGGTGCGCAGGTCGCCGGACGCGCTGGTGCCCGTCGGCATCTTCCGCGACCGCGTGTTCACGGCCGTCAACGTGGTCACGCTGATCATGTACGCGGCCATGGGCGTGGTGTTCTTCCTGCTCGTGGTGCAGCTCCAGGTCGTCTCCGGCTTCTCCCCCATCGCCGCCGGGCTGGCGATGCTGCCCACGACGATCCTGATGATGCTGCTGTCGGGCCGGGCCGGTGAGCTGGCCAAACGGATCGGGCCGCGCTGGCCGATGACGGGCGGGATCCTGCTGGCGGGCGCCGGTTTCCTGTGGATGAGCACCATCGGCTTCGGTGCGTCCTATCCCCTCCAGGTGCTGCCCGCGGTGTTCGTCTTCGGGCTGGGGTTGTCGGGCGCGGTAGCACCGCTGACCGCGACCGTGCTGGCCACGGTCGAGGACCGCCACGCGGGCACGGCCAGCGGCGTCAACAATGCGGTGGCCCGCACCGGCAGCCTGTTCGCGGTGGCCGCGGTGCCGCCGGTGGTCGGCCTGGTCGGCGACGCGTTCGAGAACCCGCCGGTGTTCGACGCGGGCTTCAGGATGGCGATGCTGATCAGCGCCGGCATGATGGTGGTGGCGGCGCTGATCACGTTCTTCACCATCAGGTCGAACGTCCTGGTGTCCGACGACTGACGACGACCGGCGACGGCTAGAGGGTGAACGCCTGGCTGCGCACGCTGTTGTCGAAGTTCGACAGGAGCAGCTCGGGCTCGCCGACCGAGCGGATGCCGGGCAGCCGGGTCAGCAGCTCGCGGAACATCGTCCGCAGCTCCTGTCTGGCCAGGTTGGCGCCGAGGCAGAAGTGCGGCCCGGGCCCGCCGAAGCCGACGTGCGGCTTGGTGTCGCGGATGATGTCGAACGTGTCGGGGTCGGGGAAGACCGACTCGTCGCGGTTGGCCGAGCCGTAGAACAACACGACCTTGTCGCCCTTCTTCAGCTCCAGGCCGCGCAGCGAACAGTCCTCGGTGACCGTGCGCCGGAACTGCATGATCGGCGACACGTAGCGGACCATCTCCTCGATGGCGCCGTTGATGTGCGTGTCGAAGTCGCTCGTCAGCAGCTCGCGCTGTGCCGGGTTGTCGGTGAGCAACTTGATGCCGTGGGCCATCGTGTTGCGGGCCGTCTCGTTGCCCGCGACCAGGAGCAGCGCGAAGAACGAGCCCAGCTCCTTGTCGGTCAGCTTCTCCCCGTCGGGGTTGGCGTTGACCAGGAGGGAGACGAGGTCGCCCTTGGGGTCGGCGACACGCTCGTGGCCGAGCTTGATGACCATGCGCTGCAGGGCGAGCAGGGCCAGCATGTTCTGGCCGGCCATCTGGACGCTGCGGGCCAGGCTGGGCCGCACGCCGGTGTAGGCGGTGGAGATGTCGACGTGCTGGTGCACCTTGGCCCGCAACTCCTGCGGGATGTCGAGCATGTCGCAGATGACGTGGATGGGCAGCCGGGCGGCGACCTGGGAGACGAAGTCGCGCGGGCCGTCCTTGATGACGTCGTCGACGATGCGGGCGCAGGCGGCCTCGATGTCGCTCTGCAGGCCGGCCAGCATCTTCGGGCTGAACGAGCGGGTGACGATCCTGCGCAGGCGGGCGTGGCGCGGATCGTCCATGTTGACCATCGACTCCCCGAACACCTGTTTCACCCAGCCGGGCGGCTCCGGGTTGGTGACGGCGGGCTCGCTGGAGAACACCTTGGCGTTGCGGCTGGCCTCGACCACGTCCGCGTGGCGTACAAGGGCGTAGAAACCCTTGCCCGAGCGGAGGAGCGGGACCTTCTTCTCCGGAAAGAACACCGGGAGCTCCAGCTGGCGGAGCCGGGCGAACGCCTCGTTGCGCTCCTTGAGCGGCTTGCGCCAGAAATCCAGATCAGCGAGGTCGATGTCGTCCACCCGACTATCCTGGCACGCTCCCGCGCCGCTCCCGACCCGGGAAACCCCGCGCTCACAGGGCTCCTCGCGGGCGGCAGGTGATGTGCATCCTGCCCTCCTGGCCCGTTCTCGTGCCGTTCAGGCGTGGTTCGACCTGCCTGGTCATTACTTCCGGTATGAACGCTGTGCTCGCCGCCTGCCTGGTTCTTCCTCTCGCCACGGGTACGGCCCCCGCCACCGCCCGTTCGTGTGGCGGTCAGCCGCTCGACTTCGACGCCGACGGGCGGCCCGACCTCGCCGTGGCCGCGCCCTACGACGCCTCCAGAGCCGGTTCCGTGACCGTGACGTACGGCTCGGGCGAGACGGCCAAGCTCGTCCAGGACGACGCCGAGCCGGGTGACGCGTTCGGCTCCGCTTTGGCCGTCGGCGACTTCAACGGCGACCGGTGCGCGGACCTGGCCGTGGGGGTGTCGGAGGAGTTCACCGGTGAGCGGGTGCCCGGCGGCGACGGGAACGGGGTCGTGCAGATCTACGACGGCTCCCCCGAAGGGCTGGTCGCGGGCCGGCGGCTGGCGCCCGCCAAACCGTCCAGCGACCGCTTCGGCGCGGCCCTGGCCGCAGGCGACCTCGACGGCGACGGCAGGGACGAGCTGGCCGTCGGCTCGCCCAGCCACCGGTCGGGCGGGGCCGTGACGGTGTACTGGATGAAGGGGCGCGAGCCGTACCAGATCACGCAGAAGACGCGGTGGGTACGGCAGGCGGCGCGCGTCACCGACCAGTGGGGCGCGGCGCTGGCCACCGGCGACTTCGACGGTGACGGCAAGGACGAGCTGGCCGTGGGAGCGCCCGCCGACACCCTGAGCAAGGACGGGCAGGGCTCGGCCACCGTCATCGACGTACGCGCGAAGCGGGCCCGGCTGCTCACGCAGAGCACGCCGGGCATCAAGGGCGTCGCGGAGAAGTGGGACGGGTTCGGGGCCTCGCTGGCCACCGGCGACTTCAACGGCGATGGCAAGGACGACCTGGCCATCGGCGTACCCGGCGAAGGGCTCACCGCGAACCAGCGGGCCATGGATTACGGCGACGGCACCGTGGACGTGCTGTACGGCTCGCGCCGCGGGTTGCGTACCGACCGGACCGAGGCCTGGTCGCAGAACACCCTCGACGGCAAGCCCCGCTACTACGACCGGTTCGGCGCCTCGCTGACGGCCGGGGACTTCAACGGCGACGGCAAGGACGACCTGGCCATCGGCGTGCCCGGGGAGAAGGCCGTCCAGGTGCTGGCGGGACGTGCGGCGGGCGGGCTCACGCGGAAGGGGAACCTGCTGGTCAAGGGTAAGGGGCGCGACTTCGGCGCCTCGGTGACCGCGCTGCCGGGGTGGGGTGACGGCTACCGGCCGCTGACCCGGCGGCGCCCGGTGCACGCGCTCGTGGTGGCCGCACCCGGCCAGGGCCTCGTCATGTACGCGCCCGGGTCGCGCAGGCCGGGCCTGCGGCTGGGCAAGATACGCCCGCTCAGCGAGGGCTCCGGCCTGTACGGCTACACCTTCGGCTGACACCACCCGCGGCTGACGCGGTCGCACCGGTACACGTCCCGCACGCGAGGGCCGGGACGCCCACCCGAGCCCGGCGGCTCATCGCCGGGCCCCGGCGTGACAGCCGCACGGCGGGCGCGGAGCACGGCATCGCCGCAGGGCGGGCGCGGAGCACGGCATCGCCACACGGCAGGCCCGGAGCACGCCGACACCGAACGCAGGCGCAGCGTCCCCGCGCCGGGGGTGCGGCACCGCGCACGGCGCCCTGGCATGCGGCGCGGGCTCGGCGCCCCCATGACGAGGCGCGAGGTCCGCGCGGCGGGCTCGGCATCGCCCGGCGAGGCGTGAGGTCCGCGCGGCGGGCGGGGGTTCGCGTCGGCGGTCGGCCGGGAGGGCCGCGGTC